>CAZIMH010000004.1:0-29975 GCA_964540155.1 uncultured Saprospiraceae bacterium | reverse complement strand
GGTTCCGAGGGAGCCACTGGGGCCCCACCAGTCAAGCCTGACGTTGCTTTAGCGAAAAGAGATATTTTTTCTGATTGTTATGACCAATGGCTACGATTACTTTGTCAAATAACTTCGATGACCGCTCTATGAGATTTATATGTCCGATAGTTATAGGATCAAAAGAGCCTGGGAAAATGGCAATCTTCATACTTTAGTACAATAATTTCCTCTAATATATTGACAATAACTGATTGCACTCTGATCTCATGCTATCTAATCAAAAAGTACGTTCTTTATAACTCAATTAACTGTATGAAGCTTTCATTGTTTAGTTATGTTGTGAGTCTATTATGCTTATTATGCCTAACCAGTTGTAATCCAGATGCTCAGAATGCAAGCGTCAGTGATAACGCCTCTGAGATTGAGAAGGTATATTTCGAGGATTATGACTCTCCAAAGCACAAATGGGGTTTCATAGATACTGATGGACAGGTCATAGTCAAACCGAAGTATGATGACCTGAAGGATTATGTATCTGGTAGATGCGCCGCGAATCTAGGAGGTCGATGGGGATATTTGGGTGAAAAGGGAGATATGGTCATTGATGCAGTCTACAAGCAAGCCTACGACTTTAGTGAAGATGGTTATTCTGTAGTACAAGACTTTAATAATATATGGCTGCTCATCGATAAGCAAGGGAAAATTATCTCAGACATATCCTATTCAAATATCAGTAAGATTGAGCATGGATATATGGTCGTCAGTAATGGTGGTCTGAAAGGTATTTTAAATGTCAATGGTGAAGAAATAGTCAAACCCTCATTTTCCGCTATCACCCTCATTTCGGATAAGTTTTTCATTGGTAAACAAAACACTTTGTCGGCAATATTCGATAACAACGGAATAAAGGTTTCGCAGGATTATGATAAGATATACCTTCCTAAGAGCGGTTATCTACGTGCTAGAAAGGAGGGCCTCTACTACTTTTTAGATAATGAAACATTCCAAGCTGTAAATAAGGAAGGGTACATTAAAGCCTTAGATTTCAATGGTGATTATGCAGTAATCCAGCAAGCGTCTCAATTTTTGATTCTAAACCAAAAATTAGAGGTCATAAAGTCACTGGACTATAAGGATGTCAGAAATGCAGGGGAAGGATATTGGAAATATAAACGAGATAAGAATTGGGGCCTTTTATCCCCAAATGGAGCTACCGTCACACCTGCTAGCTATGAATTTTTGAATAGATTCTCAAACAATAGGATAGCCTATAGTAACAACTCAAGATGGGGATATCTCAATAAGTCTGGAGAGTCTGTTATAGGCGGTAATTTGGCCTTAGTATGGGATTTTCATGATGGTAGGGCCAGAATGATAGGTAACCGAGGTGTAGGATTCATAGATACTTCAGGCGTGATGGTCATAAAGGATCGGTTTTTTGAGGTAAGAGAGTTTTATAATGGCATGTCTAGATTCCAAACCTTTTAAATTGCGACATCAATGAGTTTAGCTCCTGATTATTTGCCTTAGCTTCTTCACATTATTAAGGTGTAGAAAAACCATAAACAGCATTTGGCTATTTATTATAGGATACACTAGAAAAGGTATTAAGTCATAACCTTATATTTGCCGTCAAATATTGTCATATGGATTTTGATATAATTGTTTTAGGTAGCGGACCAGGAGGCTATCCTGCTGCGATAAGAGCTGCACAACTCGGTAAGAAAGTAGCCATTGTAGAAAGAGAAAACCTAGGAGGTATCTGCCTTAATTGGGGGTGTATACCAACGAAGGCGCTACTTAAGTCAGCCCAGGTATATAACTATATTACACATGCTGAGGATTATGGAATTTCAGTAGGAAGTGCCAAGCCAGAATTTGACAAGATAATAAAGCGAAGCAGAGGTGTCGCAGACGGAATGAGTAAAGGGATACAATTCCTGATGAAGAAAAACAAAATAACGATCATAGAGGGTGATGGTACGCTAGCAAGAGGCAGGAAGGTTATTGTAACAGATAAGGCAGGCAAGAAAAAGGAGTATGCGGCAGATAATATTATCATAGCTACTGGGGCCCGCAGCAGGGCTTTACCTAATATTCCAATAGATGGAGAAAAAGTTATTGGGTATAGGAAGGCGATGACTTTACCTAAGAAACCAAAGAGAATGGTGGTAATAGGGGCAGGTGCAATTGGCGTTGAATTCGCATACTTCTATAATAGTATGGGTACTGAGGTTACAGTAGTCGAATTTCTAGAGCAAGGCTTACTGCCTAGAGAGGATCATGACGTTTCTAAGGAGCTGGGCAAAATATTTAAAAAGAGTGGTGTGAATGTGATGGGGAATACTGCCGTGCAGTCTGTAGATATTTCAGGCAAAGAGATAAAAGTCGAAGTTAAGAGCAGAAAGGATGATAAAACAGAAATCATCAAATGTGATGTTGTCTTGAGTGCTACTGGTATACAACCTAATACTGAAAACATAGGCCTGGAAGCACTGGGTGTAAAAATGGACAAAGGCGGCAGAATAGAAGTAGATGAATTTTATGCTACTGCAGTCTCTGGTGTCTATGCTATAGGTGATGTATTAGCCTCGCCTGCTTTAGCGCATGTGGCCACAGCTGAAGGTATTACCTGTGCTGAAAAAATAGCGGGCATGGACGTCCATCCAATAAACTATAATATCATTCCTTCATGCACTTACTGTGTGCCTGAGGTGGCGAGTGTAGGAATGACTGAAAAACAAGCTAAGGAAGCAGGTCATGAAATCAAGCTAGGTAAATTTCCATTTTCTGCATCTGGAAAGGCAAGTGCAGCTGGTGTAAAAGAAGGCTTTGTAAAAGTGCTCTATGATGCTAAGTATGGTGAATTGTTAGGGGCACACATGATAGGCTCTAATGTCACGGAGATGATTGCTGAGATTGTCGCCAGTATGAATTTAGAGACTACTGGACATGATATAATAAAAGCAATCCATCCGCATCCAACGATGAGTGAGGCTGTTATGGAAGCTACTGCTGCAGCATATGGAGAAGTAATTCACCTTTAAGGCATAAGAAAGAATTTTATAATGAAATGAATAGCCAATTTAGGCTAAGCATTCCATATCACATATAGCTAGCTTACTTGATATATGGTTTCTCCATACTGCGATAGTTATCTCAATTCCACAGCGTTGCATGATATGGAAAAGTAGCGGTTGTCATGTAAGCTTGACTTCGCATGCTTCGCTTTAGACCATCTAAATACAAATGGGCTATTAGGCCTTAACTGAATGACTTTAGATAATCGGAAGTGAGAACAGCAGAATTATAAATCGATATAATACTCTTTTATATTGTAGCCAGCGAATATGCCGCTTCCATTGGAGATGTTAGAATAGAGACCAGGAATATTATTTTCGCTTGTAGGTAGACCTGTTGTCTCTAGACTTTTTAGGTACTGATAATAATCTGGACTAATAGCCCAAACCCTTAATTTATATCTCTGATTTCCGTTGTTATTAGTTGCAGATGAGGAAGGGGTATTACCATTAGAATCGGATACAGTATCATCATTGTTAGAACTTGTACCTGCTGTAACAAAACTTGCGGTAAATGAACCATTATTAATATCTGAAGGGCTTGTTATATTAATACCATTTGTTCTAAGTAAGGGGTCATCAAGTGTCTGTGGAGGCGTCTCATCTTCAGATGCTAGAGACAGGTCATTGTCATCCCCGTTTCTATCTTCACTAGTATCAGTCTCATCAGCAGAACCATTACTGGCACTACCAGTTTCCATGTCACTGGTCATTGTCTGGCCATGGACTACATCATCATCAGACGGTGCTTCACTGATAACTTCCTCTATTTCCCACGCATAAAAATTCTGATCATCTTCTTCTATCCCATTCAGTGTAATCTCCACTGAAGTAGATTGCTGCTCAGTATCCTCGTCTATGACAGTTGATACCACATTGACTGAGGCCTCTATCACTCTAGGTACATAAGTTTGAGCTCTTAGTTCCTCTCCATTAACCTCGATTAGCATCTCATAGGTCTTACCCTCTGATGGATTATTATCTCTAGTATAAAGACCATTGCCTTGATGGTTCAGGGTGAATTCTTGTCTACGAATATTATCCTCATCTTTCACAGCTATGAAAATGACGGCATCTTCTACTGGTTGGAAGTCTCCTTGGTCAAATATAGATTTGGAATAGGTTAGATTAACTGAATATGTAGAATCTGTAGATATAATAGAATTGACAACGACATAAGGATCAAAATCCTCTAAATCGTAGACTAATTCTTTCTCACAAGAAAGGAATATTGTCAATACTAATATGAAGAATATACAGCGCATATCAATTGCCTAACAAGATACTGATTAATCGGTTCAATCACAAGAAATATACGGCTAAATCACCAAGTGTACGAAATATTAAATTGAGGAAAGATAGGATATAGGGATATTTCTACGGGGCCTCTCGCGTCTTCTTGGATAAAACTGTAAAATGGATTTCTATTGTTATACAAATTATAAATACCAAAACTGTACTCCAATAGATTCCCATTTTCCTTCAATATCTTTTTTTGGTATGAAACTCCCAATCGATGATAAGAAGAAAGTCTGTCGTTATTACGTTCTCTCACATCTGGGACTGGTCCGAGGGGTCCAGAAATGAGAACTGGACGTGTCCATGTGTTGCCGTTACCAAATAGCCAAGTCACGTTTATCCTGCCTTTATTGTTCAGTTTGTAATTAAGGTCAAATGAAATGTTGTGAGGCCTGTCGTATTTGAATGGAAAAGTAGTCTCCTCTGAATTGGGCTGATTTCTAAACTGAAAGGTTCTTTCCGATCGGCTTAGCGTGTAGGCAAGATTAGCTGAGAATCTCGGCCAGCTATGCGACCAACCTAGTTCTAGTCCGAATGCTCTCCCAGAACCAATGTCGACTCTGTCTTCCCAGTTCACGTCGCTCAAATCTGTGTTGAATGTAGGATGATCTTGGACTATTACCTGTATTATCTCAAAAGGATTCGTGTACTCGATAACTCCCTGATAGGTATTTAAGAAACCACCTAGACTGAACTGTGAGCCAAACGAAGTTTTAACCCTATACTCAGCAGAAAGTAGATTGGATCTTTCAGGAGCGACCCTTCTTGTACTAGGGACCCATAAGTCACTTGGCAGACCTGAACTTGGATTGACTAAAAGATGAAGGAATTGACTCATTCGAGAGTATCCTATTTTAAATTCACTTGATCTGACTTTGAATTCAAGACTTGCACGAGGCTCCACATACAAATAGGTGGTATCAAGTCCTGCAAATAGATTCGTTCTTAGACCTGTCTGTAAAGTAACTCCAGGAATAAGGTCTATCGTATGATCTGCATACACAAAGGATTCATGGGAAATATAGACTGAATCAGAGGCGTTTCCTGTTGTCTCTAATAACGAATTGGATTCAAGAATGGAGGGTGCGCTATTATGCAAGGTCCAGCCCCCTCCTACTTTGATTTTTCCAACTCTGTCAGTGAAAATTTCTACATCAACTTTTCCTACAATATCAGATTGAGTAGATTCTACACCTATAGCCAAACTCGATTCTTCGATAACTGAAACCCGATTGGCAGACCTGGATTGGAATATAAATTCAGTGATGCCTATCTGAGAGTGTAGGTAAACTTTGTCAGATAAGGCGGTCCTCCAATTAAGGGTGGCTAATCTATTATTCCAACCTAAACTATTAGAATCTATAAAGCTAAGTTGTGAATCCACATTGTTTCTTCTGAGAAATATATTATCCTCACCCGAATAGAATGAAAAACTCAGTCTGTTAGTAGGTGAAAACCAATGAGACAACTTGGCATAGACGTCAAAGTAACTTAAGTCACTTTCTGTAAAGTCAAAGAACTCTCTCAGAATGGGTGATGAATAAAGATTGATAATGCTAAATCTTCCATTAAAGATAAATGAGGTTTTATTCCCTATAGGACCCTCAATGAAACCAGAGAAATTTTCAAAATTTATAGAAGCTTTTCTTTTGGTAGTGGTTCTATTTCCATCCTTTAATCTGATGTCAAGAACAGAGCTAAGTTTGCTACCATAATTTGCTGGAATGCCGGTCTTATAGAGGTTGGCATTTTTTATCATATTTTCAGAAAATATAGAGGACAAGCCACCTAGATGACTGGTTTCATAGACAGGCAGGCCATCTATGAGAACGAGGTTTTGGTCCGGTCCCCCTCCTCTTACTGTGAATCCATTTTGTGCTTCTGATCCTACAGAGACACCGGGAATGGTTTTTATAGTTGAGATTAAATCAATACGACCGCCTATATTAGATACAGGCTGTTTCTCTATGATATTAACCTGTTCTGAATTGGTGGGGGTGAGTTCATTTTCTTCTGAAGGCCGTATTATAATATCAGGTAATCTATTATCTGCAGCAATGCTTATCGTCATATACTTTCGCTGGAAGTCTTGAAGCGGCACAGATACCGTTCTGTAGCCAAGATATCTGACGTACATACTATCTGTATCCAAGTCCGTTTGGAAGTGGAAATATCCCTCTTCGTTACTAAAGGTCCCATTACCATCTGAGCCATAGACGGCAACGCCAAAAAGCGTTTCCATTGTGAGTGAATCCAATATAATCCCACTGATACTTCTTCTGTCATATGGGAGAATGACAATTTTTTTACTGTCTTGATTTAGGGAGATTTTTCTATCAAGTTGTTTCTTAAGTAAAGCGGTAATCTGCTCGATGGTTAGTTCCAACTTGGTTAAGTAGACAGTTTCTGTGATATCTAAGTCTTCGGTATTGTAGGAAACAAAGTAATCACTTTGTGTCTCTATGTTGGATATAAGAGACGAAAGCGTGAGTGCCTGTTCTATAAATTTTATCTTATTGGAAGTAGTATTATTGCTTTGCGAAAAGATAGAAAGATAGAATACAGAACACAAAAGGAGCAATCCAATAGTTCTGAATGTCATATCTAAATTCTATTTTTTGCAATTGATATCTGAGACGTTTATTTGGTTATCAGTGATTTCGTATTTGAAGCCTGACAATTCTGCTAGCTCTTTTATAACAGCCTCTATTTTTTCACCAGAAAACTTAGTTCTATCGCGACACATTGGATTTCCCTTATCTACACTGATGGTTACGCCATAATGATTTTCTACAGCGTCAAAAACTTTATTCAAAGAAGTACCTTCAAAAACCAGATGATTTGTTTTCCAGCTGATTTTATTATTGTCTTTATTTTTATTCAGCGTGATAGAGCCTTTTAATCTTGTGGCCATATCGCCTTTTTGAAGCGTCAGCACCCTATTAAGCGTATGAAGTTCTACGACTCCCGAATACACAACGAGGTCTAGTTTATTGCCTTTGTGAATGACATTGAAGCTTGTGCCTAGAACTTTTATAAAGTCATTATTGGACAGCTCTACTATAAATGGTCTATCTACATCTTTTGAAATATCAAAGAAAGCCTCTCCTTCTAGTTTGACTCTTCTATCTTTAGTAAAGTCAGACTCTATACTAAGAATGCTGCCTCCCTCTCTAAGCCAAACTTGGGAATCATCCTGAAGTGCAAATGCCATATTCTCTGCTTGGCTTTTGTACATTTTTTCCTCTTCGACTTCATTTACTTGATTCGTATTGTAGATGAATATAGATGCGGCAACTAGAAACAAAGCTGCAATTCCCACCCACATCCATTTGTTATTACTTGGCTTTTGTGGGGTAGGTGTATCTGATGAATTATCTATTTGTTTAGAAATTTTACCCCAGGCAGCTTGCTTATCGTATGACTTGTAATTAGATGTCCCAGCATTTATAGATGCTTCACCCTCCATATTGTTCAGGGCTTCAAGCGCTTTTGCGGCTTCTTGTTTCCACTCTTCCAGTGTCTCATACTCTTTAGAAGCATCCTCATTTCTAAGTAGTTGTAGTAATAATTTATCTATGTCCATCGTCGCTTTTCCTTGGATTTTATTGTTCTGAATATTTTGTTCTTAATATTTTCACTGCTTTCGACAGGTGGTTTTCTACAGTTTTAATGGAAATACCCTCTTTTTCTGCAATCTCGGCGTAAGTTAGGCCATTAAACTTATGTAGTGCAAAGACATTGCGACATTTGGGAGGCAAATGTCGCAATAGACTACTCAGTCGCTCCATATTCATATAATAGGCCTCATCGTTTTCTGATTTCCCACTAAGAATTTCCTTTTTTTCGTTGTGATATCTATCTATAGCTTGTTGGTATGCTTTCCTAGTCCTTGCATTTTCATACACCTTATTCTTAACAGAACTAAACAGAAAGGCTTGCATGGATGTGTTTAACGAAAGATGTTCATTATTCTTCCATAGGTGCATAAATACATCTTGTACTACATCCTCAGCTAAGCTATCACTACTGAGCAATGAGTTGGCATAATTGCACAACGGGACATAGTATGTCATAAATACATCTTTGAAATCCATCTTATTCTTAAACAGCAAAATCCTGGGCGGTTGGTCTTTCTTTGTTGTGAAAATACTCTATTGTTTGATTACCAACATCAGATTGAATAGAATATGTCTCAATGATCATCTAATTTTAGCAATCTATAAGTATTTATACTAGAATCAGATGACACGAAACCATGTAACTCTCATTGGCTTTTTGATATTTTTCTTTGGTGTGATCTCACTCATACTGAGTATGGTCAATCTTCAATTGAGTTTCCTTACCTTAATAGACAAACCAGGTAGGACCTTTGGCTTGATTGTCAGATTACTAATGGTATTTGGAGGGATAATAATAATGTATGTCAGTAAGGTTGGTAATGAGGTAGATTAGAAGATTAACCTTCTAGGAGCTATAAAAAAAAATATGACTATTTGCTTTTGAGTACCTTGGTTTGACCCATCCCGACTTCCCTTAAAAGGGAAGGAGTAAAGTCCCTTTTAAGGGATTTAGGGGTCAAAAAAGAGAGGTGTCCTTGAAAAAACTGTTAGATTTCTCTTAGTAAACTAAAAGCCGATAGGCATGTAAAAAAAAAGAGCCTCATATGATGATGAGACCCTTTTCTGTGTAAATCAACATAGAAAATATAATCTGACTATTTATAATTATACTCTTTCCCTTTTACGGTGGCTATAATAGACCCTGCAACTTTGTAAGGATCAGCATTAGATGCCGGTCTTCTATCTTCTAACCAACCTTTCCACTTATTTTCTACGGCAGCAATTGGGATTCTTATGGATGCGCCTCTGTCTGAAACACCATAAGAAAACTTATTGATTGATTGAGTTTCATGTTTTCCAGTCAATCTCAATTCATTATGTGCACCATATACAGCTATCGCTTGTTTGATTCTGTTCTTTGGAGCAAACTTCTCACAGATAACTTCAAAGTCTTTTTTCTTCCCGGAGGTACGAAGTTTCTTATTAGAGAAGTTAGCATGCATGCCAGACCCATTCCAGTCGCCTTTTATTGGCTTAGGATGATATTCTATGTAATATCCATATTGTTCTGTTAATCTGTCTAGTAAGTATCTTGCTATCCAAATTTCATCTCCAGCTTTCTTTGCGCCTTTCGCAAAAAGTTGGAATTCCCATTGCCCACAAGCGACTTCCTGATTGATACCTTCAAACGTGAGACCAGCATCTATGCATAGGTTAGCATGTTTTTCTATCAATTCTCTTCCATGCGTATTCTTACCACCAACTGAACAATAATAAAGACCTTGAGGACCTGGATATCCACCTACTGGAAAACCCAATGGCTGCTGGGTAGCTGAATCCATGATAAAGTATTCTTGCTCAAAGCCAAACCAAAAGTCATTGTCATCGTCATCTATGGTAGAACGACCATTAGACTCATGAGGAGTTCCATCTGCATTAAGCACTTCAGTCATTACCAGATAACCATTTATTCTCTCTGGGTCAGGATAAATGGCGACAGGCTTGAGTAAGCAATCTGAAGAACCACCTTCTGCTTGTCGTGTAGACGATCCATCAAAGGACCAAACAGGACAATCTTTCAACTTACCGCTAAAATTGGCTAGGACTTTGGTCTTGCTTCTCATATTCTGAGTTGGCTTATAACCATCGAGCCATATATATTCTAACTTACTTCTTACCGCCGGTTTTTTTGTTCTTGTTGTTTTTCTTGTAGCCATTTAGTTTTTGTTTAAAATTTTGATGGCCCGAAAATAGTTGACGATTCTTGATATATTTCATTTTTATAATTAGATGATGTGATATCAAAGTGAATTTTTACCATTTTAAATAGCTAATAATCAGTTAGATATCTAATTTTATGACGTTATGCCTATTGCGAAATTTTCATCATTACAAAGTTTAGTTGCCAGTCTGACTAAGTCTGAGAAACGTCACTTTGCGCTATTCACCAACCGTCTGAATAGTAATGACGGTGCCATTTATCTGAAGTTGTTTCATTTAATGACGAAGCACCCAGAAAAGGAAGAGTCATATTTTGCAAGTCAATGTTCTACAGCAGCCAAATCTAATTTTACTAATGCAAAGCGTCATCTTTTTAGCCAGATTCTAAGAAGCCTTAGAATCCAGTATGGTGAGAGTGATAATGTATTTAGAGCCAGGCAAAAGATAGATCATGCAATGATTTTGTATAAGAGAGGATTCTATCATGAAAGCCTCTCACTTCTTAAATCTTTAAATCTGGTAGACTCCCACATAGATGATATCATTGCCTTAGAGGGTGCTGAATTGCAAAAGCGTATAGAGTCCAGACATATCACAAGGAGCAGAGGCACTAAGAATAGAATAGAAAAACTAATCGCAGAATCAAAGCGCTACTTAGAAACGGTTAGTATAGAAAGTGAAATGCTCAATGTGTGCCTTGAAGTTCAAGGGTTATACATCAAATGGGGATTTGCAAGTGAGCAGAGAGACTTACTGATGTATGAAATTTTCTTCAAGAACCAATTGCCAGAATTAAGGCAACTAAGGTCCTCAGACGCTGCCATGGTACTATGGCATCAGTCACATGTATGGTATTATTATATGCGGTTAGAATTCCACCTTAGTTACAAGCATGCAGTGAAATGGGTAGAAAGATGCTCGAATCAAAAGGCTCGACTTAACTGGGATGCCGCATTATATATGAGAGGCATGCATTACCTTCTGACCAGTTGTTTTTATCTAAGACGTCGTGACAAATTCGATTATTGGTTTAAAGTCTACACTGTTTGGAGAAATCAACATTGGCCACAATTTGATGAGGCATCAAAGCTGCTAGATTTATCATACTTCTCTAATGCTGAACTTAATTATCGAATTATAAGTAATAAATTTCATAAGCTAGACCACTATGTCCAGCAGTGGAACACTAAAATAGAGGATTATGGATTTACGCTAGATAAGCACAGAGTCAGAATATTTTACTACAAATATGCCATGCTATACAGTTACAAAGGAGATTACGAAAAAGCGCTAGATTTTATAAACTTTGTCCTGGATGATACTGATCAACAAATAAGACCAGATATATTCTGTTATGCACGCTTATTACATCTTTTATGCCATTATAAGCTCAATAATTTCCACTTGATACTTAACTTACTGCCAAATGTGAAACAGTCGTTTGAATCAACAAGAATGGTTAATCAAGTCGTAGAACTCATGTTTAATTTTTTAAGAAGAGGTAGTCGTGCCATGAATTTTGGTATTAGTCAATATATAGAGGATACAGTACTAAAACTTAAAGGCTGTGAGAGCGGTGACTTGGAACGGGTTGCATTTTTGTACTATGACTTTACTAGCTGGGTGGAAAGTACGTTACATGGAACACCTATGGAAAAAATAAGATCTCAAGAAGTATGAAAGTATACCTCATTATCATATCACTGTTAATCTGCAATCTTGTCTCATCACAAGAATTGCCGCAGGAGATATGGGATCAGGTAGAATTATTTTTGGAAGACCGTGAGGATGGCGTTGACTTGAGTGTACTATTTGATAGGTACAAGATATACTATGAAAATCCTCAGGATATCAATCAATTATCCTATGATGATCTACAAGACTTAGGATTGCTGTCAGATATTCAGATTATAGATTTACTTGCCCATAGAGAGAAATATGGCAACCTAATCATGATAGAAGAACTACAATCCATCCCTTCTTTTCAGACTTCAGATATTCAACGATTAAGGCCATTTCTACAAGTATCTGATCCTAATAAGTTACCAGTGTCTCTTAAGAGTATGCTGAAAGAAAGTCGCCATGAAGTTTTTCTGAAGTGGGGCCGAGTATTAGAAGAGCGGGCTGGATTTGTAAGTGATGATGAAAGTCTGCCAGATTTTCTAGGAGACCCTAATCGATTGACACTTAGATACCGAGGCAATTTTGAGAATAAGCTGCGATTTGGCTTGATATCTGAGAAGGATGATGGAGAGCAATTTCTGTCTGATACCATAAACACTGGGCTAGATTTTGTCACAGCGCATTTTCACATAAGAGATTATAACTCTCTTATAAAAGATGTTGTGATCGGTGATTATTCTTTTTCCTTTGGACAAGGGCTTATAGCTCATAATGGATTTAGAGCGGGTAAGAGTGCCTTTGTTACGCAGGTAAAGAAAGGAGGACGCGTACTGCGACCATATACTTCCATAACTGAAAATGGATTTCATAGAGGCGCAGCTGTAACCTTGTCGCTCAGTCCACAGATAGAAGTCACTTCATTTTTTAGCAGAGTCAATAGGGATGGAAACGTGAGAGTGGACAGCATAGATTTTGATACGCCGGATTTGTTTTTGTCCTCGGTGCAGACGACTGGCCTGCATAGAACAGTCAACGAGAAAGAGGATAAAGGTACTCTAGGCTTGACGAGTATTGGAGGTAGTATTAAATATTTCAAAACCAATTTTGATATATCCATAAATCATTTAAGCAATCTTTTTGATACCCCACTGATACGAGAAGATAATATAGCTAACCGATTTAGATTCAGTGGAAGTCAATTACATAATACAAGTATTGATTATAGTTACAGGTATCGAAATATTCATTTATATGGGGAGTCAGCCTATTCTTCTACTGGCGGGCTAGCCCACTTGGCAGGTGCATTGATTGGATTGGATAAGCGATTAAGTGCTTCAGTGGTCTATAGAAATTATGGTACTTCATATAACAGTATTGCACCGAATGCCTTTGGAGAATCTAGCCTCGTGAATAATGAATCAGGCTTATATCTTGGATTGGAGTTGCAGCTATCTAGACGCTGGTTAATCAGGACTTACGCAGATTTGTGGCGGCATCCATGGGTAAGAACTTCGGTTAATAATCCTTCGGATGGCAAAGAATATTTATTGAGACTAGATTATTCAATAAGACGTAAGCTGAATGTATATCTACAATTTTTCCATGAAGAAAAGTTAGAGAATCTATCTCTGAGTGATGAGTTAATTTCAGAAATCGGAGATTCTAGGATTACTGTAGGGAGATTACAAAAGCGACAGCGCCTGAGACTTCATTTCAGTCATCAAATCAATAAGTTCTTAGAGCTTAGGAATAGGATTGAACTGTCGCGTGCTGAGAATATAAATGGTGTGACAAATGGTGTTCTTCTGTTTCAAGATGTATTATACAAACCATGGGCTAAGCCTTATTCTATAACTGGTAGGATTGCATTTTTTGACATTGATGATTTTAGAAGTAGGATATTTGCCTATGAGAACAACATCCTTTATGAGTTTGGGATTCCCTCTTTTTCAGGCCGAGGTATTCGCTACTATGTCAACTTTAGATACAAGATAACTCGGAATCTATTGTCAGAATTTAGATGGGCCAGAACAATCAAAGACCGAGGCACTCATGGTAGCGGTACAAGTTTTATAGAAGGAGATACTAGAACAGATTTAAGATTCCAATTGCGATATTCATTTTAAGCCGCTATTCATAGAGCTTATACTTTTTCATCATTATTCTGTACTCTAATAATTCAGGTTCCCAGTACATTCTTATTTCATTTTCCGGCATCCCTTTTCTAATCATTTTTTTGAGCTTATCTGTCCCAGCAAGTAGGTCAAAGAAATTACTATCACTGAAGAAGGGCTTTCCTTTAGATTCCAAGTCTTTATAGAATTCTATAAGATAGCTTAAATCCAATCTGTCCAAATTTGGAGAAGTCTTGGTAAGATCTTTTCCGTAGCATAATTTGTTTTCAAGTTTGGGATACTTTGCACCTGGTCCAGACCTTGGTGTAAAACTATGCGTACCATTATAGTCTGGGTGTCCTATCTGCTGGAATGGTGCATCAGTCCCTCTACCTACACTGACAGACGTCCCTTCAAAAAAGCATAAGGAAGGATAATGACCTATGGCGATATTATTTGGCAAATTGGGAGACGGATTGATGGGTAGTATATAGACCGAATCATGCGCATAATTGTCTATGGGAATAACCTTTATATCTGCTTGCACTCCGCTGTCTAACCATCCTTCTCCATTAATCATTTGCGCATACTCCCCTATTGTTAGTCCATAAACTACTGGCACAGGGTGCATGCCAACAAAACTCTTATACTGAGGATCTAATACAGGACCATCGACATAAGAAGCTAAGGGGTTTGGCCTGTCTAGTATGATCAGTGACTTCTTATTATCTGCGGCACTCTGCATGACATAGTGAAGTGTAGAGATATAAGTATAAAATCTAACGCCGACATCTTGTATGTCAAAGAGTAGCACATCCACATCAGCCAAGTCTTCATTTTTAGGTTTCTTATTATCTCCATATAGGCTTTTGATAGGAATGCCATTATAGAGATCTTCGTCGTCATTTATTTTTTCACCTGCATCAGCATTTCCTTTAAATCCATGCTCAGGGCTAAAAATTTTAGTCACCTGAATGTGTTGACTAGCAAGGTAGTCGATAAGGTGTTTGGACCCTACCATGCTGGTGTGGTTCACGATAACTCCTATTTTTCTGCCTTTTAAGAGTGGTAAATATTCAGCAGGTCTATCCGCTCCAGGTAGAATTCTGTTTTGGACAGGTTGGTTACTGGAGGTTGTATTGTGACATGAAAAACATACAATTAGAGCAAGAGATATATTAAGTATTAATTTCATGTGTACAATTTATATAGACTCTAGAGGATTATCTACTATGAACGGTTTTTTTTCTAATAATCAGGACTTCAAATAGTGTGAGCATGAAGAGGAAGTATGCGGTTGTAGACTTGGAGACCACAGGAGGTATAGCTAAACGTGATAAAATCACAGAACTAGCGATTATCTTATTTGATGGTGAAAATATCTTAGAAGAGTTCCAGTCATTGGTGAACCCTGAAAGATCCATTCCCTCCAATATCACCCGAATAACTGGAATTACGAATGAAATGGTAGCTGATGCACCTAAGTTCTATGAAATAGCAAAAAAGGTAATCGAGATGACTGAAGGTGCCATATTTGTAGCACACAATGTTAGGTTTGATTACCAGTTTCTAAGAGAAGAATTTCGTAGTCTCGGTTATACATTTACCAGACGTAATCTTTGTACCGTTAGATTATCACGGAAAGCCTTCCCTAGACTAAGTCATATAGTCTGGGTAATCTCATTAAGTATTTTAAGATTAAAGTAGTGCATCGTCATCGAGCTTATGATGATGCGAAAGCCACTACCGTATTACTCAAGAGAATATTCAGTAATCAAGATAAAGTCGGCGTCAAGGAATTAGTCAATCAATCGCTCGAATTAACCAGACTTCCCAAGGATATTCAACCTTCTGATGTAGAGAACTTACCAGAAGCCTGTGGCGTATACTACTTTGCCAACAAGAAGGGCTTCGTTATCTATGTAGGCAAGAGTATAAATATCAAATCTAGAGTGAAACAACACTTCTCCAAACAAACACGTAAAACAGATAACCTCTTCCAAAAAGTAGCTGATATCTCCTACGAAGTCACTGGAAGTGAATTAGCTTCTCTTCTAAAAGAATCCAAAGAGATTAAGGATATCCAACCCGAAATAAATAAAACTCAAAAAGTAAAATCATATACGTATGCCGTTGTGATGGCATTAGATAATTCTGGATATAAGAAATATAAGGTAGTGAAAGCTGCTAAAGCTGAACAACCCCTATCCTTTTATGGGTCCAGAAAATCAGCCCTGCAGCACATAGAACAGATTGGTGAAACTTTCCAGCTTTGTCAGAAAGTAAATGGGATAGATAGGTCTAAGAATTCATGTTTCAATTATGAACTGGTTAGGTGTCAAGGGGCATGCATAGGAGAAGAACCGCCCTACTTATACAATGAAAGATTTGAAGAAAGTACTTACTTAATGAATCGCCTGTTTGAGGAGAATTTCATACTACTTGATATAGGCAGAGAGCCAGATGAACAATCTGTCTTTTTAGTGGAGGATGGACATTATAGAGGGTATGGATATCTGAATACGGAGGATGTACAATATGGGATAGAAGAATTAAAAGAATGTGTTAGATATGAACCTATAAATCCTGAAGCAGACCTTATCCTTAGGAACTATATGTGGAGTCATCCACAGATAGAAGTGCATCACTTTTGAAGCTTACTAAGTTAGGGTATTTAGAATTTCAGACATTTGAGATTTTAATTCCAATGCCTTTTGTCGTGCGGCGTCTGCAAAATCTTCGCCTTCACTTGCGTAAATAATTCCTCTGGATGAATTAACGATGAGTCCGACTTTATCATTTAGACCATACTTGCACACCTCCTTTAAATTGCCGCCCTGTGCCCCTACACCAGGGACTAACAAGAAATGGTCAGGTATCACTTTCCTTACTTCTGCTAAGTAGGAAGCCTGTGTGGCACCTACCACAAACATGATATTGTCTTCATTCCCATAGCCAGCACAAGTTTCCATTACTTTCTGATAAAGCTTAGTGCCCTCCGTGTTTTCAAAATGTTGAAAATCTTGACTTCCTTTATTTGATGTTAATCCTAAGATAATGACCCATCTGTCATCATATTCTAAGAATGGGCCTACACTATCCTCCCCCATATAAGGCGCTACAGTGATTGCATCACAATTATAATACTCAAAGAAACTCTGAGCATATAGTCTAGATGTGTTTCCTATATCACCCCTTTTAGCATCTGCAATAACCATCACATCCTCAGGAATGTAGTCTATTGTTTTTTTAAGCGAGACCATGCCTGTAGGACCCAAGGCTTCATAGAATGCAATATTAGGCTTATAGGCTATGGCCAAATCATGGGTATGGTCTATGATAGCTTTATTAAATTCGAATATAGGGTCTTCCTTATCTCTGAGATGGATTGGAATCCTGCTTAGGTCAGTATCTAAGCCGACACATAAAAAAGATTGCTTGGCTACAATACTATCGTATAAACTATCCCTACTCATGAGTTTGTTTCTAGCTAGGCTCACTGGTCGTCCCATTGACTGCTACTACATGTTGTATCTCAGGGAATTCTGATTTAAGGGTTTGTTCTACTCCTGCTCTCATCGTCATGGCTGACATAGAACAGTTTATACAGTTCCCCATCCATCTGACTTGAACTGTATAATCATCTAGGATATCTACAACCTCTATATTCCCACCATCTACTGCTAGATGAGGCCTGATTTTATCCAATGCTTTATCTATTTTGGAAAGAAAGTCTTTTTTATCAGGTTCAGTCATATAAATATTGGTAAGATACCTTTAGAAGTCACAAAATAAACGAAATCTAGGACTCTATTTTTGAATATTAACACCCACTATTTGAGTTGGCGGTAACATTTCATTTCTAATATGTAGTTGGCTAGCGATATTTTTTGCCATATCGAGATAATATTTAGTAATTGGATTGTCTGTATCCAACACTATTGGACTCCCCTGATCACTTTTTTCTCTTACTTCAGAGAATAGCGGCAGCTGAGCCAGAAGCGTAGTCTCTCCCTTTTTTGCTAATGCCTTTCCTCCACCTTTACCAAAGATGCGGTATCTTTTCTCAGGTGCATCCTCTGGGATAAACCAGGACATGTTTTCCACTATACCTATAACAGGAACCCTAATATGTTCTAATCTGAACATATTCATCGCTTTTACCGCATCAGCAACCGCTACTTGCTGAGGCGTGGTAACGATAATAGCAGCAGTTAAGGGTAGCGTTTGAACGAGGGTGAGTTGTATATCTCCTGTACCAGGTGGAAGATCTATAATCAGATAGTCCAAATCAGGCCATATAACTTCATTGACGAATTGTTTGATTATACCACCCAATCTAGGACCTCTTAATACGACGGCTTGGTCCTCGTCTACTATGTTACCGATAGATATCGTAGCTAAACCATGAGCTTCTATAGGTAGGATTCGATGACGGCCATATAATTCTTTAATGACAGGTTTTTTCTCCTTGATGTTAAGCATAGTGGGGATAGAAGGACCGTAAAGGTCCGCATCCATCAGGCCTACTTTGGCCCCAAGCGATTGTAGTCCTAAGGCTAAATTAGTGGATACAGTAGATTTACCTACGCCACCCTTTCCTGAGGCCACGGCAATGATATTCTTAACCTGAGGTATCGGTCGATTGGATTTTTGCGACTTGGCAAAATGGATATCAAGCTGAGCCTCTGGGTAGATGCCTAATAATGACTGACTGATTTGCTCATGAATCTTAAATTTTTCAGTGTCTTTCAATCCAGCAGCTTCTAACGTAAAAGAAATTTGAGGGGCATTAATTCTCAAATCTTTTATGAGCTTCATAGATATTATATCATTACCAGATTCTGGATCTATTACCTGACGCAATGCTTCTACAACCTTATTATTATCTATTTCCATGTGTCTTTTTAGTCATGACAAAACTATCAGTTCCGTTCACTTTACGCTGCCAAAATTAACATATACAAGAGATTTAAGGAGAATAGGGTTCAATCTGTCGATTCATATTCAATTACTTCCCGTATAGTCTTACCTTTGGATCATATTGTGGGATTCTTAATATGAAGGTATACACTAGTTTCAATGATCTCCCGGAATTAGAGGGTGTTGTCATTACCATTGGGTCGTATGATGGTGTACATGCAGGGCATCAGCATATTCTTAGGCAATTATCTCAGACTGCTCAGAAGCTAGGGACACAAAGCGTCATGATGACCTTCAATCCTCATCCGCGTCAAGTGCTCTTTCCTGACGATGATTCATTACAGCTATTGACTACTAAGGATGAAAAGGTGCAGCTCATAAGTGAGTTAGGGGTGGATATTTTAGTCATCGTCCCTTTCACGCCAGCCTTATCTCAAATGTCACCTGAAGATTATCTCAGAGACATATTAATCAAGAATTTCAATCCAGCAATGATTATCATAGGATATGATCACAAGTTTGGTAAAGGAAGAGCTGGCAACATCAATTTTCTTAAAGAGCAAAGTCAGCATTACAATTATCGCTTGCAAGAAATTTCCGAGCAGCAGGTGGAAGAGATGAAAGTAAGTTCTACAAGAGTCCGTAACTTTCTTTTACAAGGAAATCTAGACAGTGCCAATTTACTTCTGGGACGACCGTATGCTATTACGGGGGAGGTCATACATGGCCGTCATCTCGGGAAAGAAATGGGCTACCCTACTGCTAATATTAAGGTAGACAATAAAGCAAAGCTTATCCCCATGGATGGCATATATGTTTGCTATATCGACATAGACAATATACGTCATAAGGGGATGATGTATATAGGTGATATACCTACTATAAATGAGGACAATCCTAAAACTATAGAAGTAAACATTTTTGACTTTGACCGTGATATATATGGCTTAGAGGTCACTTTAGAACTATTATCATTTATACGAGATGATATTAAGTTTGATGGACTGGAGGCGCTGACCTTGCAGCTTGCAAAGGATAAGGAAGCAAGCCTGGCTTATTTTGAAGGTCAGCATTCAAAAAAAAAAAATTACAATACCACAGTAGCCATACTAGGATATAATTCTGCATCTCTTATTAGGACTTACCTTCCATCATTGATTGAACATTCAGCTGAGGACTCACAACTGTTGTTCATAGATAATGCAAGTACTGATGAGAGTTTAGATATTCTCGAAAGTGAATTCAAAGAAATAGAAGTTTGTAAGCTGAAAGAAAATTATGGCTATGCGGGCGGTTATAATTTGGGATTGAAAGGCATCACGGCTCCCTATATTGTTCTGGTCAATTCAGATATCAGGGTCAGTGAAAATTGGCTTCAGCCACTTGTTGAGTTTTTGGATGCGAACCCAGACTATGGTGCAGCAATGCCTAAGATATTATCAGATACGACAAATGAATATTTTGAATATGCTGGCGCCTCAGGTGGATTTCTTGATTCATTATCTTATCCATATTGTAGAGGTAGAATCTTTGATACTATAGAGAAAGATGAAGGACAATACGACAATGTTGCTGATGTAGACTGGGTGAGCGGAGCGGCCTTTATCATACGACGAACCTTGTTCGAGGAGCTTGGTGGATTTGACCAGAGTTTCTTTGCGCACCAGGAGGAGATAGATTTATGTTGGCGAATTAGGAGGAATGGGTACAAGCTTGCTGTTATCCCTTCTTCAGTCGTGTATCATCTAGGAGGTGGCACTTTGGATTACGCTAACAGTAAGAAAGTATTCTTAAATTTTAGGAATAACTTGGTGATGATTGTCAAGAATGAAGCATTAAGTGTTCTACTATGGAAAATTCCATTGCGATTGATTCTGGATGGAGTGGCAGGAATTAAAATGCTATTGAGTGGTTCGTTTGCTTCTTGCTGGGCAATTATAAAAGCACATTTTAGCTTCTATAGTCGTTTGTTATCTTCCAGAAAAAAATACAAGTCTGTTAGATCGGACAAGAAGTTAATCACTAGATTAGGAATGCCTTCCATATTATGGGCTTATCATATAAGAGGAAAAAAGACTTTCAGTACCAGTAACTACCATAATGAAGAGAAGTAGATGGGACATATTATTTGAAGACGATCATCTTATTGTTATCAATAAGCCAGCTCGATTTTTGACTATTCCTGATAGATATGATAAAACAAAACCATCTCTAATAGGTGCACTCTCACTTAAGCGTGAGAAAGTATTTGTTAATCATAGATTAGATAAGGACACCAGTGGATTAATCCTATTTACTAAGACAGAAGAAGCACATAAGGCGTTGTCTATTGATTTTGAGAATCGTGATTTAGAAAAGCATTATAAAACTATCGTACATGGCGTGCCTGCAGAAGAGATTGGTCTAATAAATCTGCCTACTGCGCCAAGGAAAGGACGTGGTAAAGGAATGGTAGTTAGTGATGATGGGAAAGAGACACTTACAAAGTATCGTGTCTTAGAAAACTATGGAAGATATTCCTTATTGGAAGTCAAAATTATGACGGGAAGACAGCATCAAATACGAGTACATATGAGAGCCATTGGATGTCCAGTGGTATGCGATAAAATCTACGGTGATGGAGAACCCTTTTATTTATCTAATATAAAAAGGCGGATGCATTTTTCTGAAGATAAAGAAGAACGACCCTTGTTAAGCAGGGTTGGGCTGCACGCTACAAAATTAAAATTGAAACATCCGATTTCAAGAGAAGAGATAGAATTTGAGTCCACCCTACCAAAAGACATGAAGGCGGTCGTCAATCAATTAGCTAAATTGTCCAAAGCCTAAAAAGATTTCTAATCATCTAATTTGCTCACCCATTCGTCCCACTCTTCAGATAGTTTTTCCAAATCATTGTCTAGGGAAGATAATTTCTTAACGGAAGTTGCACCTTCAGGAGATTTGTAAAACTCTGGATCGAGTAACTTGCTGTGGATTTCATTCTTCTCACTTTCGAATTGGTCTATTTTCTTTTCTATCCTGCTAATATTACGGTTTATCTTTTTCCGCTCTTCATAGCTTAACGTACTCTCTTTCTTTTTAGCAGTAGTAGGGATGGATGAAGCTTTTTTATTGTCTATAGAAAATTCTCTAATGTCATCTACTTTTCTTCTTTCGAGCACATAATCCAAATCACCTAAATGTTGTATTATTTTCTTGTCTCTAAATTCGTAAGTGACTTCTACTGTCCCTCTTAGAATGTCTCTGTCGTGTGATACAATAATCAGTGTGCCAGGATAATCTTTAATGGCTGTTTTTAATATTGATTTTGCATGGATGTCAAGGTGGTTTGTTGGCTCGTCCAAGATTAGAAAGTTAGATTTCTGTGAAACTAGACAGGCCATAGACAATCTTGATTTCTCACCTCCACTCAGTACTGAGACTTTTTTATCTGCGTCTTCTCCAGAAAAGGCAAAGGCACCTAAGATGTGTCTGCATTTAGTTTGTAATTCTGGGTCTGCTTTGTCTTCTATTGTTTCCAAGACTGTTTTCTTGGTGTCCAATGTTTCTGCTTGTTCTTGAGCGAAATAGCTTACAAGCACATTATGACCAAGATTTACTTCACCTGAATTATATTTGAGTTGGCCAGCAATCATTTTCACCAAGGTGGACTTCCCTTGTCCGTTTTGACCTACGAAAGCTACTTTCTGCCCTCTCTCTATCTCTAGTGAAACTTTATCTAAGACGAGTAAATCTCCATAAGACTTGCTAGCATCTTTGACAGTAGATACTATTTTGCCAGGTTTGTGAACGACAGGAAAACTGATTTGAATCTTAGTAACATCGTCCTCGCTTAATTCTAATCGCTCCATTTTGTCCAACTGCTTCTTCATGGACTGGGCCATCTTAGTTTTCGTTGCCTTGGCCATGAATCTGGTAATCGTTCGCTCTTTTTCCTTGATTACCTTTTGCTGGTTGGTATATGCCTGCAGTTCTTTTTCTTTCCTGAGCGCCTTCCCAGCTAGAAACTTTTTATAGCTACCCTTAAAGTCAAATACTTCTTTATTAGCAAGCTCTAAAATTCTTGAAGCTACATTAGACATGAAGTCTATATCATGTGAAATGAATAAGATTGCTCCTGAATAATTTTTAAGATACTTCTCAAACCATATCAAAGCTTCTATGTCTAGGTGATTGTCAGGCTCATCTAACAGCAGTAAATCTGGCTTCTGTAGTAAGAGCTTGGACATTTGTATCCGCATTTTCCATCCACCTGATAAGGTGGATATTTTATTCTGCAACTGTTCTTCTTTGAATCCAAAACCTTTTAAAATCTTAGCCGTGTCAGCGTAGGGATTTGTGACATTAAGTGCGGACTGCTTCATAGATAACCGATCTAAGTCCTCTAGTAGTTTATTGACCTGAGTCTCATTCTGTTCTGTTTGAAGCTGGTCATTGATGTCAGATATTTGTTTTTCTAGATCAAAGTATTCTTTGAAGCACTCAAGGCAAGAATCTTGAATCGTTTTGTTTTCATCAAAATCTAAGTGCTGTGATAGGTAACCTATGTTAGTGTCTTTAGGAATAGCGATATCTCCTTCGTCAGAAGACATTTCTTTCGTTATAATCTTAAAAAGCGTTGTCTTCCCTGCCCCATTCTTTCCCACCAAGGCGACCTTATCACCAGGTGATATGACAAATGAGACTTTGTTGAAAATTTGGAAATCTCCAAAATGATGCGTGATATTTGAGAAGGAATACAAGCTTAATTCTTATTTGGAGAGTTTGGAATTTTTGCAATGATACTATAACTATCTCCTTTGTGGCCTAGCGCTTGTTCCCAGAGTTGATTATCATGACTCTGGAAAGTGTAATTGGCATCCCAATCTGAAACTATCCAGCTGCCACTTTCGAGTTCAGCTTCCAATTGGCCAACCGACCACCCACTATAGCCTATGTAAAATCGGATATTCTTATCCGTTATGAGGCCATTATTAATAAGAGCAACTAGCTTCTCAAAATCTCCACCCCAATAGATGTTATTTTTTACTTTGATGCTATCATCTAGCAGATGACCTACATTGTGTATATAGTGAATAGTATCTGTAGCAACAGGACCTCCAAAAAACACTTTGAAGTCTCCTTCTGCATCTATGGTAGGGATAAGTTCAGAGAGCTTTACTTTGATAACTTTATTTTGGATTAATCCGACACTCCCTTCTTTGCCATGGTCAGTTATACCAATAACCGTCCTTTTGAAGTTGTCATCGTCCATAAAGGGTTGGGCAATTAGAATATTTCCTGCGCTTACTTTCACTCCCATAAATCTTCTAATATTGATTGACAGTGAGCGATCTATCTATCTTTCTTACAAAACCACTTAAAACTTTAGCACCAAACTCAACGAATTCTGTTTCTCCGTCAGATATCATTTGCTTCATGCTTTGAGTCCATCGCACACTGTTTGTCAGTTGCTTAACGAGATTCTCCTTGATGTGATTTGGGTCAGACTCGGCTTTGGCGTTAACGTTTTGATATATGGGGACTGTAGGACTACTGAATGTTGTCTCATGTATAGCAGCAGACAGCGCCGTCTGAGCGGACGCCATTAGTGGTGAATGGAATGCACCATTGACAGGTAATAAGATGGCTCTTCTGGCACCCTTTTCTTTGGCTACTTCCATTATTTGATTAACTCCCTCATGTGATCCAGATATAACGACTTGGCCTGGGCAGTTGAAATTAGCAGCAACAACAGTTTCATTTGAATTTTCACACAATTCAGCAATTACCTCATCATCTAACCCAAGCAGTGCCGCCATGGTGCCATTTGTATCATTACAGGCTTTTTGCATCGCTTTTGCTCTCAATGAAACAAGTTTGAGACCATCTTCGAATGTCAGACACCCATTAGCCATTAATGCCGTTAATTCTCCCAAGCTATGGCCTGCAACTGCAGTAGGCTTATCTATATCACTTATTTTGAATCGGATATATGCATTGAGACATACAGCAGGTTGTGTTACGCTTGTTTTGAGTAAGTCTTCTTTGGAGCCATTAAACATGACATCTGAAAGTGGAAAGCCAAGAATCTTATTTGCTTGTTCAAATAATGCCTTTGCTTCAGATGAACTATCATATAGTTCTTTTCCCATGCCTTCAGATTGGGAACCTTGTCCCGGAAATAAGAATACAGCCATGCTAGCTTAGTTAAGTTCAGAAAATAAAGGTAAGGGCTTACCGTCTTATTAATTGATTAATCGTAAAAATTCGTTCCTTGTTTCTGCCTTCTCGAAGACGCCAGTAAATGCAGATGTTGTAGTCATCGAATTTTGCTTTTCTACACCTCTCATCATCATGCACATATGTGAGGCTTCTATGACCACCGCAACACCTTGAGCATTTAACGCATTCTGAATTGCATGAAGAATCTCATTTGTCAGTCGCTCTTGCACTTGTAATCTTCTCGCAAAGACATCCACGACTCTGGGTATTTTACTTAATCCGACTATATAACCATTAGGAATATATGCTACATGAACCTTTCCGAAAAAAGGGAGCATATGGTGTTCGCATAAGGAGTATAGCTCTATATCCTTAACCAAAACCATATTATTATATTCTTCCTTAAACATGGCCGCAGTCAATATCTCAGTGGGGTCCATGTCGTAGCCCTGCGTTAGAAATTGCATTGCTTTGGCAGCCCTTTCAGGCGTTTTGACTATTCCTTCCCTTTTTATATCCTCTCCTATTCCTGTGAGAATTTTTGAAAAGTTGTCTTTTAAGTCTTTGGTAATAGATTCGTCATAAGATTCTGTCTTCTTATAGCTCATTTATCCGCTTTATATGAAAATTTCTATTCTATTTAACTGCGAACTTATGATTAAGTTTTGATAATCTAGGTGACTATCGCCACTTAAGATTTTTAGACAGTAGAAGTCGGATTTTTAGCCCAATTAGTCTAAACAAGCTTTGTTATTTCGAATATTTGGAGCAACTTTCTATTGTGAATTGGGTGGATTATAAGGATTTCAGAGAAGATTTGCTCAAAAGTAAAGGGTTTTTCCACTTTAGCTTTTGGGTCATGTTTTACTTCTTCATGGTACTGATAGATAAGACAGAGTACCCTATCTGGTTCATATTAGTAGATAAACTAATGGATATCTCTTTTTATATCCTTATCGTTTATATCAATATCCTCTATCTCATCCCAAATATTCTCCGGAAGCGTAACTTGGTATTCTACATTCTGAGTTTAATCTTATTGGTCCTGCTTGTAACGCCGATACATACTCTATCTACAATCATATTATATCAGGATAGTCCAGAACTTATATCTGACATTTTGGATAATCGAATTATAATATTCTTAAGCTTATTACTTGTAGGTCTTACTTCGACAGGATACAAGGTAACTACTGATTGGCTAGGATTACAAAATGATAAAAGAGAGCTGCAAAGCCAAAATTTACAATCTGAACTCAAGTTTCTAAAATCTCAAATCAATCCCCACTTCTTCTTCAATACATTGAATAATCTATATGCGCTGACATTAAAGAAGTCAGACTTAGCGCCAGAAATAGTACTCCGGTTGTCCGAAATGATGCGATATATGCTTTACGAGAGCAACGAAAAGGAAGTATCCCTAGAAATGGAAATCAAGAATGTCATCAACTATATTGAATTGGAACGGCTTAGGCAGGGAGAACGATTCAAGATAAATTTTGATATTCAAGGCACCGCCAAACAGCAGAAAATTGCGCCATTGATGTTTATTCCTTTTTTAGAGAATTCATTCAAGCATGGAATAGACAATCATATAAAATCTGGATATGTGAATGCCCAGCTTATATTAGATGATGCTTCTGTCAGTCTAGATATTAAAAATTCTAAACCTCAAGCAGTCAAGCCACAGATAAATAAGAATAAATCTGGTGGTATTGGATTGGAGAATGTCAAACGCCGTTTGAAAATATTATACCCAGATAAGCACATTCTAAAAATCAATGATGCCTCTGATACTTACCACGTAGAACTAGAAATTAATTTGACTTAACAACAAAACGAAAATAATATATGCTCAAAGTAATGATTGTAGATGACGAGCCTCTAGCACATGATATTATAGAGAACTATATTGATAAGATTCCAGATATGGAAGTAGTAGCCAAGTGCGATAATGCTATTGCTGCCAATGAGGTATTACAGAATGAGAAAATAGACCTAGTCTTTTTGGATATTCAAATGCCGCAGATGACTGGTATAGAATGGATTAAAAGCTTAACTAATCCGCCTAAAGTAATATTCACTACCGCTTATGCAGAATATGCTGTCGAAGGATTTGACCTCAATGCCATAGATTATCTATTGAAGCCAATTGCGTTTGATAGGTTTTTGAAAGCGGTTAATAAGGTTAAGGATAGTTTGCAAGGTGATATATCCACCGCTACTACTGCGGATGATTTCTTCTTTGTCAAAGCAGATAAGAAATTAATGAAAGTGCACTTCACTGAAATCTTATATGTAGAAGGTCTTAAAGACTACGTCATAATAAAGAAAGACCAGGGAAGAGTAATTGCATTGCAGACTATGAAGAGCTTGGAAGTAAAATTGCCATCAGACATTTTTATGAGAGTACACCGATCATACATTGTCAATATTCAGCAGATAAAAGCTGTAGTAGGAAACTCTATAGAAATATTAGAGAGCGGTAAACCTAAGCACATACCAATCGGCAAAAATTACAAAGAAGACTTACTGAAAATAGTAGAGCAGAACAAATTGTGATCCTTTGACTTGATTCTTTAAAATTGCGTCATTCTTATTTATGATATTTAAAGCCTAACATAGAAGTTTATCTATGCACCCAGCAACAATAATCCCCCTCCAAAGGTCAAAAACGTCACCAACAGAATCACAAAAGTATAACCCATAATTTGTCGCATATTCAATCCCGCAATTGCCAGCAAGGGAATTGTCCAAAAAGGCTGAATCATATTAGTCCATTGGTCTCCATAAGATACAGCTAACACTATCGTAGCGGGATTAACGCCAAGTTTCTGTCCAGCTTCTAGAAATACAGGGCCTTGAATCACCCATTGTCCACCGCCTGAGGGGATAAAAAGATTGACAATTCCGCCTGACAAGAATGCAAGGAAAGAAAGCGTTCCTGAAGTTGCGTGTGTAGCAAACCAATTGGATAACATTTCTACCAATCCTGAAGTTGCCATTAATCCCATGATGCCTGCGTAAAAAGGATATTGTATCAATATCTCCCCTACTGCTTTGCTCGCATCCTTGACTAAGTCCATATAGTGTTGTACGTTTCTAGCGAGCAATAAACCGCCAGCCAAAAAGGTCCAATTAACAATATTCAGATTGAGGTCTAATCCTTTAGTGGCAAACCATATAATCAAAAATATTATAAGTAAGATGGCTATTGCAACTGTGAATATCCGACTGTTATCCAACTTCTTGCCGACGGTGTTGTTGGGTGTTTTATCTTCTATTAAGCTTTTGGATGACTTTAATAACACATCTGCTTTTAGTCTAATGATATTGTTGTCTTTTGGATGCATCAAAGGACAAACAATACAAATACAAACCAAGGTAATAAGCGCTAGAATTAGATTGAAACCCGAAAATATTGTTTCTGTTACTGGGATAATGCCGACCAGTTCTTCCAGGCTATGGCCTGGCGTTGCCACAAATAAAGCAGAGCTACTAGAGTATCCCATGTGCCATAAAACAAAGCCTGCATACGCAGAAGCGACTAAGAGTGGATAGTGAATTGCTATGTTTTTTCTATCTGCCTCTATAGCGACTTGTCTAGCTATCAATGCACCAACGACCAGGCCCAGTGACCAAGCAATCAAATTAGAAATACCTGCAATAAAGGTTACTAAAAAATAGGCTTGAAATTGTGATGAAGGCAAGCGAGCCAGTTTTGACAAAGCTTGTCTAGCTAGATCTGTATGGGCAAGTGCATATGCTGCTATTAAAGTCAGACTTAGCTGAGCCATAAAAGCCAATAATCTAGACAAGCCACCACCCCAAGCTTCTATAGCTGAGACTGGCGAAATATCTGTCAATCCTATCGCCAGAAGAAAAGTAAGTGCCGTTACAACGATGACAAAGACAAAAGGATTAGGATAATATTTTTCTACAAAAACCACAAATGGCTCAGCAGATTTCTGAAATATTTGCACTTGCTTAATTTAGTTGATCATAGTGGAAATTTGACCGATAATCAATCAGCCTTCTTGGCTAGTTTACGATTGGATAACTATTTTCCTATAATTTTTCGATCCATCATATCAGTTAACGCTTGACGAGAATCCTCTAAATCATAAACCTTATGCACGTAGGGTTTTAGTTTTCCTTCATTGTACAATTTAATCAGTTCCATCGAGTTTTTCATATTGTGTTTAGATCTCGTGCAGCAAAACTCCCGATAAAGACTCCACATATTTGGCAGCCTTTTAATTGGGGTAAATTCATTGGTGTCTTAGCGATTCCGACCTCCTCATGCAGTTGCTCAAAGGGCAGCTTCTGTATATTCGCTACCAACGGGATTGTAGACAAAAAAAATAGTTCCGTTACCGTCAGTTAGTTCTTTGATGCGCTTCTTTAGATTCTCTTTGGTATAATTTATAGTCTCGTCTGCTCCATATTTATTTTGCACACTCTAATTTTGTATCGGTGACGCTGCTACTGTTTCACGAGCGCCCTTCAACTTGCTTAACTCTAACTGCTGCTATTCCGACACCTCCCGAGGTGCCCAAAATCGTAAGTGTTTCTCCCTCTTTAATTTGAGCTCTATCTTTCAAGGCATGGTATGAAGTACCATAGACCATCATAAGAGAAGCTGCTATATTAAAATTCTAATCATCTGAATATAGATAGGCAGGTAGTGCTTCAGGAAATACTTTGTATAATTTGGAAAATACACCAAACTCTCTCTACATATCATGTGCGCCAGGAGCTATCTTACCGAAAAGCAGACGGCGTAGTATCAATTCATTGTTACCAAAACTAATCAAGTAAGTGAGATTTGCATGGCCGCCGCGGAACTGATTCACGTTCATCTTGCCATGAGTCACATCGGGTAAGTGCGCCTTCAGATATCCTTCTAGATTCTCCCAATTAAGTTCTTCTCCCTTGCGGACTTCCTTTGCTTGGTCTAACAT
>CAZIMH010000003.1:0-32500 GCA_964540155.1 uncultured Saprospiraceae bacterium | reverse complement strand
CCTCTAACAAAGTTGAGCGCCACATCCTTCGTCACTCCTAGATCAGCTTTAAGGACAGTATACTGATCATCGTTGGATATATACAAATCACCAGTAAACCCTATGAAGGTTTTATTTCTAGGAATAAAAGATAATCTGATTGCATTGATACTATTGACATCCAGCGTATCTATAATATAATATCTATAGTAGTTTATTCCCCAAGGAGCCAGTGGACTTAGAAAGTCATTATCGAGGATATTGATGTTGTTTTCATAGATATCTATATCATCATATAAGAGATCTATTGCGCCTGTAATTGTATGGTCATCTATGGCATCATCAAACTTGGTCATTTTGACTGCATGCCGGCGCTCTTTTTCTTTTTTAGGGCTGCTTTGGTAATAACTAGACGAGAGGATTTCTCTTATGAATAGGGGTAAGTAGACTCGACCATTTACATCTGAAGTATCTAAATAATTCCATAGGAATTTGAAATTTTTAAATTGCTTTCTTGACTTAAATTTCTCTGTGATGTTGTTGAGGTCTATTTCTATTTTCTCGTGCTTGTTGTAGCTGTAAGCATCTTGGTTCTCTAACTTGTTTCTGTCTTTATTAGCGATTACTTTCTTGATGAGTTCTACAGCTGGATTGTTCTTTTTCCTATATCGCTCCTTTTTAGCTGTGATGGTCACCTCCTCACCTAGTATACCTTCTTCTTCCAGATAGAAATCTATTCTATTTCTTGATTCTTGGGAGATGATTTTAACACTTGTTTTATACCCGACAAATGTGGCGATTAGTGTATCTGAAGGATTTTTAGTCTTAATCAAATATTGTCCATCCAAGTCAGTGGAGGCACCTACATACGTCCCTTTGAAGGTGACATCCACGAAGGGTAGTGGTTGATTTGATCTTGCGTCAAATACACGACCCCTAACGACAGTTAAGTCTTGGGACATGGCCAAGCTGCTGATGCATAACAAACTAGCCAGAAATATGATTCTATTAAGGTGTCTCAAAATATGGCGTTATCTTATAAAAATCGATTGCAATATACCGCACTTAGCTAAGGTAAGAAAGCTAAATTCTTAGCTTCGTTACACAATGATTATAGCAGACAAGTTTGCATTATGAGAATGAACTGAGTAACGATATAATATTTTCTATCTTCACTTCGAAAGAATAGTAGCCATGGTCATATTGGACAATTTCGATAGAATTGTTATAATCCTTTTTTTTGTCATATCGCTTGGTATCGGTCTACGGTATGCGTTCCAATCTGGTAAGGATTCTACTTCTTTCTTTTTATCAGGACGTAATATGCCTTGGTGGTTGCTTGGTATCTCTATGGTAGCAACAACTTTTTCTGCAGATACGCCTAATCTGGTCACGGACATTGTTCGTAAGAATGGCATTTCAGGTAACTGGATATGGTGGTCATTTTTATTGACTGGTATGCTGACCGTATTTGTCTATTCTAAGCTTTGGCGAAGAACAGGGTTTTTGACGGATTTAGAATTCTACGAGCTCAGATACAGCGGGAAGGCTGCGGCCTTTTTAAGAGTATTTAGAGCCTTCTATTTAGGCGTGGTGTTCAATGTACTTGTCATGGCAACCGTCTGCTTGGCAGGTATTAAGATCGGTAGTGTTTTACTCGGATTTAGCGCTCATCAGACAATCATTCTTGCATCCATAGTTACGGTGTTGTACGCTTCGTTTGGTGGACTTCGAGGGATTATAATGACTGATCTTTTTCAGTTCGTACTAGCCATGATAGGGACTATCTGGGCGGCTTGGTTCATCGTCAATCTACCACAAGTAGGTGGTTTGGAGAATTTGCTAGCGCACAGCAATGTGCAGTCTAAGTTAGACTTTATTCCAGAATGGGGTTCTCCTCAGCTGATCACTTTATTCATTATTCCCTTATCGGTACAGTGGTGGGCTTCTTACTATCCTGGCGCAGAACCAGGTGGTGGTGGTTATATAGCCCAAAGGATGTTGTCTGCAAAAAACGAATCCAATGCCCTCACCGCTACCTTACTTTTTAATATAGCACATTATGCGCTGAGACCTTGGCCATGGATACTGATAGCCTTAGCCTCTCTTGTTGTCTTCCCAGATTTAGAGTCGATAAAGCAGGCCTTTCCTCACGTGGACGAGGCCATTGTTAAAGATGATTTGGCCTATCCCGCGATGCTCACCTTCCTTCCTTCTGGTTTGCTGGGTATCGTTGTTGCTTCTTTGATTGCAGCATTTATGTCTACAATTTCTACTCACCTTAATTGGGGTGCTTCTTATGTTACTAACGATATATATAAACGCGTCATCAATCCGGAAGCCAGTGAAAAGACTCTAGTCAACGTAGGAAGATTAGTGACTGTCTTCACGATGATCTTAGCAGCCATTTGTTCGCTCTACTTAGAAAATGCAGAAAAAGCTTTTCAGATTATTGTTCTTATGGGTGCTGGTACTGGACTTATATTCATACTGCGTTGGTTTTGGTGGCGTATCAATGCCTACTCTGAAATTTCAGCGATGATCGCTTCATTTGTTATTGCATTATATTTAGCTAAGTCTAAAGCTTTCGAATTAGAGACACATGAAAAGCTATTGATTAATATTGGATTGACTACGGTGATATGGCTGGCTGTGACCTTTATGACCCCAGCTACAAATGAGACGACCTTGTCTAAATTCTATAGAAAAATAAAGCCTGCGGGCTGGCACAAATTTAAATCGGCTGATGAGACTAATGAACAAGTGCAGAATTTAAGTTCAGAAATTGCAGCGATGATAGCCGCAGTTATTTTAGTGTTTGCGATATTATTTGGTTTGGGTTATCTATTGTTTGGAGAATTCATTAGTGCAGGCATAGCAATATTGGTGGCAGGAGTAGCCATAGTAGTAATGAAATCATTGTGGCGCAAAGTGACAGCTTAATTAGACTGTATCATAAGATCAAAACCTTTAGTTTCCGTGTAGGTAATATCTCCCTTATCATCTGAATAGAAGAAGCATCCTTCCAGATGTAATCTGTCCTTTACATATCTAATAGCTCTATCCATTCACATAATCATACAAGCGGTGGCCACTGCATCAGCTTCCATACAACTTTCAGAAATGATAGATACGCCTAGTAATTCATTCTGCTCTGGATAGCCCGATTTTGGATTTATTTGATGACCATATTTTTTATTTCCTACAGTATGATAATTGCGATAGTTACCTGAAGAGGCCATTGCTATATCTGATAGATTCACTATTTCAGATATCTCATTAAGGGCCGCTTCTGGGGCTGGCTTATTGAGCCCTATTCTCCATGGCTTACCTGATGCATTATGACCTAGAGTAGACACTTCACCTCCTATTTCTACAAAAATATTTTCAGCGCCACTGCTTGCTATTAACTCTAACACTTTATCTACCGCATAGCCTTTGGCTATAGCACTGAAATCCAGTTCTAATGAGGCAGGCTTGAGTAGTGTCATAAAATTATCGTCGGCTTCTAATTGTACTTGCTCCAATCCTACCGTAGACAGAAGCTTAGATATCTTAGAACTATCCACCTTAGAGATTGCATCTTTTGCGGTATAACCAAACCCCCAATAATTTACCAACGGCATCACAGTAGGGTCAAAATAGCCATCCGATTGGCGCCAGATATTTTCCGCATTCTTAAAGATAGTAATGAAGTGATTATCTACGGGTAGGTATATACGTTGGCAAGTGGCGGGTTTTCCATTTTTCAGAAGGGTAATTAGTTCTACATCGTCCGCCGGTTTGTTAATCTGTGATATTACCGAACTATCAATATAGGTTGAGACCGATAGATTGATTTCTATGAGCAATGCATCTATTTCAGCCTGTGTGACGGTCCTAGGTGAATCGTGGGTTACATGGTAAGTTGTACCCATTGTTTTACCCATTAATTTACTGTAGGCTGGGACATCAATTTTGGCGGATGTGGATGGCGATTCCTTACAGGACCAAAAACAAATACATAGGATGACCGTAGCTATACGAAATAGATTTCTAAGATAAATAGCTTGAGGTTTTAAAGAAAAATAAGAATACTATTCAAAAAAGTTTCCGTAATCAGAATCACCTTCTTTGCTTCTGTATTGGGCTTCCTTTCTTGGTTCATTCAAATCTAATGTCTCACTGGATTCTTCCTGGCCACCTAAGAGTAGCAGCGTTGATTGCTTTTCATACTCTTCTAGCATCTTAAGACCTTTTTCTTCGAAGATACCTTCTTGTAAATCTATAGATTGCATGAAATCGGAGGACATCTCCATGAACCGTTCCATTTCACCCACCTTGTTGGCAACATCATCGGCGATTCCTTGCATCGCTTGGTCAAACATCGCTCTCTTATCTGGGTCACCCTTGATGATACTCATAGCAGATTTCATAGCGGAGTGAGAAGCTCTTATAGCTTTTCTTTCCTGCTCCTTCACCCTCACCTGATCTTTGGTATCCTCTAGAAGAATTTCTGAATTGCTATACATCTTGGTGAGTACCCTGTATAGAACAGCTAACTTGTTATGTAGTGCTATATATTTTTCGTTTGTCTCTTTGAGACGGGCAGCTTTACGTGTTGATAGTACTAATTGCTTTTCGTTACCAACTTGCTTTGCTTTTCTTGCAATGGCTAAGTTCTGTTCTATCTCCTTATTATTATTGGCTAACTGGTTTTTGAGGTTTCTCATCTGCCCTTTGAGATTACCGATTTGCTTACCCATCTTTTTCAGATTGCTCTGCAAGTCTGAGAGGTAATTTTTCAGTATACCCATTGGGTCTATAGTGACAAAGATGCTGGTGATCTTACGCATGATGCTCTGATACATATAACCAACAAGGTTTCTTGTACGGCCATCTAGCGCTGTTAGAATTAGCACACCTAGTACGCCGAATATGGCAATTTTCCCAATCAGACCGGCTGCCAAGGAGGCAAGAGCAGTTCCAAATGTGATGCCACCCCAGGCAAGCAGCGCCAACATGATGATTAAAAATATTGCACCTGTTTTTCCTTCAGGTTTACTCCAAAATGATTTTGGTTGATTAGTCGCCATTTACCAATTATAAATAGTTATTAAAAGATTCGATATCCTTGCTGATATTATCGGCAAGTACATTATAAACACCAAGAAACTTTTGTTTTGTTCCCTCTATTTTAGTTGTTGCGTCTTCTACATCTTGATCTACACTATCTATGCGCCCTTGAAAAATTTCAATCTCCCTCTGAAGCTCAAGGATTTTAGCCTTATGGGATTCAATTTTATTGCCTAACTCACTGACTTCCAGCTTTCTACCATCAATTTTTTCATTCTTTCTTGCAATGAGGGCAGCAGCAAATGATTCCCGCTCATTCTCTAAGACATTGATATACTTTTTAGCAGACTTGATTAATTTATCCTTAGTAAGACCCATCGTTGCCGCAGTTGCAAACGCAGATTTATAAGAAGTGGATAAATCCATATCCATCTGAGTTAATGACGCTACAGATTGTTTAAACTTGAAATAATCGAAAGTGTTGGCATCAAAATTATGCTTCAGCGCTCTCAATAGCGCATAAATGGACTTCTCGTCCTTGCCTTTGATGTCAGGGAATAACTCTTGAATGTCAATTGCCATTGGGAAATTTAACTTGAAGATAGGAACAATCACGAACATACTCAGTCTATTTTAGACCATTTAGTTCTCTAGTTCTATGAATGAGCACGGACAATCATAGTATTTATCATAAATCCATCAATTTCAGAAAATAATATATTATTATAATATATAATATGTTATTTTTGCACTATTCCCTCCCTTAACAACAGTAATGCCTCTATTGTGGTGCATATGCCCGTATATACAATTAGAGTAAGAATCACTTTTACTGGTTTTACCAAGTTTTGATAATTATGATTAAGAATTCAGTTTTCTTTTTAGTTATGCTATGTCTACCATATATAGCATATAACCAATGTATGAGTTCATATGCCCAAGAATCAGGGCTCTCAGGCTTGCCGAGTACAGCTATATGGACTAGTGTTCCGAACGTATTAGGAAGCCCTGACGGGGTAGGAGCAGAAATTCTCTCTTTTACTCCGTTAGATGCTGGAGGATCTACCTCTATACTAGGCGTTTGGGATTTTGGTATATCAGTACCATGTAATGCTACTATAGATATGGTAAGTTTTAATGTGGTAAGAAGAAATAATGCGGCATCAGGAGATGTACGAGATGAGACCGCTTTCGTGAGATTTGAAGACTTTTCTATTTCTTCAGTAAATGGTGCAGATATGTCAGCATCTTTCATCAATTCAACATCTACGTTTGAAACAGCAACTATTTCTCCAGCAGGAGGATGGGGATCTGTTCTTACGCCTGATATTATTAATAATCCTCTTTTTGGAATATTGTTGACTTATGAGAATCTCGGTACAGCAACAGGATTTCCAGAAATAGATGCTGTAGAAATGGAAGTTTGTTATACTGTCAATGGCGCACCTCAATCACCTATAGAAGCATCTATACTAGAACAAGTAGATAATCTTTGTGGTCCTAGTGCCAGTGGTTCATTAACCATAAATGCCAGTGGGAGTACAGGAAATTTTGAGTATTCTATAGATGGAGGTGCTACTTGGGTTACAAACAATGTATTCACTGCATTACCTACAGGAACTTATCAGGTGCTGGTACGAGATTCAGATTTGTCTTGTGTATCTGATTTGGGGCCATACTTTGTAGGATGTAATCCAGGACAAATTCTTCAAGTTGGAGACGCTATCTATACATGCTTACCCACAACAAATGATCCGGTGACTTTAGCTATAGACAGAGTACAAGAGCTGAATACATTCTTTAATAATGGAATGATAGATGTAGATGTTTCACCACTATTACAATCTGAGGCTTTTACATGGACTACTTCTGACTTAGGAGGATCTGTCTTCGGTGTAGCACTAGATGATGATTTTAATATCTACACAGGCTTGTCTAGCTTATACAATCTGATTACACCTGTGAGTTCACCAGACTTTATTCGAATAGATGGCGTCACAGGAACACCAGCAATTTTAGCCACACTGCCAGGGACAGCAGGAATAGGACAATTAGAATATCACTCAGCATGTGATCAGGTTTTCCTTACTAACCTTGACGATGGCATGATATACAGGTTTGATACAAATGGTAATCTGCTTTCTTCGTTTGATCCGTTAGGTGCAGATAATGGTATCGATGGTCTTGCACCACTAGGTGAGCGACTCGTAGCTTTGTCATTTAATACAGCAGAAGATAGACTTTATTATTCTGTTTGGGCGAATGATGCGATTAATAACGGAATGCGAAACACCATAAGGTCAGTAGCCATAGACCCTGTGTCTTGTGATTTCGTGCCAGCTACAGATAATCAAGAATTCGTTATGCCTTTTATTTCTGAAACAGAAAATAGTAATAACGATTTCAGTATGCCTGTGATTGACATAGAATTTAGTCTAAGTGGGAATATGTTATTGATATCGGAATCAGGATTTAATTCTACTGTTCCCATCACGCAACCTCATGCAGGAAGAGTTCTTAGGATAGATGGTATGTCCACAGCATGGTCTCTGGTGAATAATCCACCAGCAGGCAACATGGATTACCAATATCAGATTGGAACAGTCAATGATGGAACGAATGCCTTAGGAGGCGTAGATTTTGCATATGCAGGAATGGATGCAGGCGGGTGTGTGAGTGATGAAGAAGCTTTTATTTTAGCGACAGGAGATGCATTAAGAGGGGTAGATTGTACAGTAGGGGGATGTGTATATGGATTACAATATATACCGATAGAAGGAGGAAGACCAGAGACTTCAGTTTTGGTGGATTTAGCCAGAGCACCAGATTCTCAGCAGAAAGGATTTTTTGGGGATGTAGATGTTGTTACAGGATGTTGCCCTTGTGCATGTCCAGCACTAGATTTTACTATAGACGCTACAGATGTAAATCTATGTGATGGCGAAATGTCAACACTTTGTGTAACCACTCCAGTTGGGGCTATGCCTCCTTTCACTTATTTATGGGATGATGGATCTACAACAGCCTGCATAACAGTAAGCCCTACAATGACTACCACGTATATGGTTGATATAATGGATTCTAATATGTGTATGTATTCAGAATCTATTACCATTAGCTTATCTCCTCCATTATCAATCAATGGACTTAACGAGGTAAATAATACTGGATGTATGACTTTTCTTGGAGCCATTACTATAGATGCATTAGGAGGGACAGCACCACTTACATTTAGTATAGATGGAGGTGCTACAAGTTCTACAACGAATAGCTTTACAAATCTAGATGCAGGCACCTATAACATCGTTGTCACAGATGCATTTGGATGTACAGTAACCTCATCTACAACCTTATCTGGTCCGCCACCAATTACTATATCTACAGCGTCTACCGTGGATACCGAGTGTAATTCAGATAATGGGACGATAACAATTACTGCTTCTGGTGGTACAGCACCACTTATGTACAGTATAGACGGAGGTACTACCTTTAGTGCAAGCGCCGTGTTCTCCAATGTCATGGAGGGAACTTACAACATAGTAGTATCAGATGCTGGCTCTTGTATGGTTACAGATATGGTAACCGTCGTCGGCCCTGGAATGATAAGTGTCTCAGCAGTAGCTACTCAGGATACAGAATGTGCGATGAATAATGGGACTATCACCATCACTGAGATGGGGGGCACGCCTCCAATTATGTATAGTATAGATAACGGTGTCACCTTTAGTGCTAATCCAGTTTTTAGCAATGTAATGGATGGCACATATGACATAGTAGTTTCTGATGCAGGGGGATGTACAGCAACAACAACTGCAACTGTAGCAGGTCCTGATGCGGTTTCTATTTCATTCATGACGACTCAAGATACTGAGTGCGAAACAGATAATGGATCTATAAGCATTACTGCTACAGGAGGGACTCCTCCATATATGTATAGTATAGATGGTGGAATTACTTTTGGTACCAACCCACTAATTACAAATCTTAGTGATGGCGTGTATAATATTGTAGTTTCTGATGCAGGAAACTGTTCAGATTCTGGAGTAGCTACTATAGCAGGTCCAGATCCAATCCTAGCTACAGAAAGCGCCTTTGACGATACTGATTGTGAATTAGATAATGGAAGGATTGTGATTACGGCTTCTGGTGGGACTCCACCCTTCACTTACAGTATAGATGGAATAACGTTTGATGCCAGTAATGAATTTACAGGACTAGCGCCTGGACAATATGATGTGGTTATCAGAGATAGCCAAAATTGTACTGAATCAATAAATAATATAAACATTGGTGAGCCTGATTGTAATATCACAGGCGCTGTCGGTGATTTTGTGTTCGAAGATTTGAATGGAGATGGCACACAAGATCCGGGAGAGCCTGGGATTCCTGATGTAAGAGTAGAGTTGTTTAATAGTAATAATGTACTTATAGGGATAGAAATCACTGATTCGAATGGAAATTTCTTATTTGATGATGTGCCGGGCGGAGATTTCTATATCAGATTTGTAAGGCTAGATGATGAATTCACGGCCACATTTCCGAACGCCTCAGGTAATACAAATACAGATAGTGATGTAGACGATTCCAATGGGCCTTTCACCACACCTATTTTTACGCTTGGTGATGGTGAAATTGATTTAAGCCGAGATTTAGGCGTCTTCAGGTGTATTCCAATAGGAGAAAATATTTGGTTCGATTTTAATGAAGACGGGATTAGAGATAATAGTGAGAATGGTATCAATGGGGTACAAGTCGAGTTATTTAGAATGGTAGCGGGATTTTGGATTAAAACAGATGTCACTATTTCTGGCCACGAGCCTGGTACAGGATCAGAAGATGGATTTTATAAATTCTGTGCACCTCCAGGTACTTATTACCTTCAGTTTTTGACCTCAGCTAACAGAATTGTCACCACAGTGGCTAATAGGGGAGGAGATGAAACAAGGGACAGTGATCTGACTAATAGATTCGGCCCAGGAACCACAGATGAATTCACTGTCCGATCCGGTGATACACGATGTGATATAGGGGCTGGATATGTGCCAGCTGGCAGTATAGGAGATTTTGTTTGGTTTGATTCTAATACAAATGGCCTGAGAGATAGCGATGAAGAAGGCATGTCAGGGGTGAGAATAGAAGCCATTAATTCAGAAGGCAACTTGCTTGCATTAAGTAACTCGGACGATAATGGAAAATATATTCTAGATCTATTGCCAGAAGATGAATACTACGTAAGATTTGTCTTACCTGAAGGATTCATTTCTACTGCACCTAATGTAGGAACAGATGAGGCGAGGGATAGTGATGTAGACGACAGTAATGGACTTAATACGACAGCACTAATGTTAGTCAGACCAGGAGAACATGTCAATGTCGATGCAGGGTTTGTGTCCAGCGCACTTCCTGTTACATGGCTAGGAATTACAGGAGAGAAGGAAGATGACTATAATTTAATCAAGTGGTCAGTCGCTCAGGAGAGAAATGTAAGCCACTATGAATTGCAAAAAGCACAGGAAGACCCACTAGAATTTAGGACGATAGGGTCGGTTGAATCAGAATATGGTACATTCTCTGGTATTCTTGATTATGCCTTGGAAGACTTCTCTATTGAAGCAGGTCTTAATTACTATAGGGTTAAACAGTTTGATTTTGATGGTAAATTTTCATTTTCGGATGTAGTTAGTATCAATAACGACACTGCTAGTGAAGAGAAGAAATTTAAGCTTAATGTATATCCTAATCCAGTTCAAGAGGAATTGAATATAGCCTTGGAAGTATTCGGTAATACGCAGGAAGTAGAGATTAGAATGTATAATCAGCTAGGTCAACTGATGTCATCGGGTCAAATCTTTGATTTTAACGTAGAAAGTGGGCTAAAAACCTACCCTATAGATGTTACTTCTTTTGTCACTGGAATATATACACTGGAAATTAACGTAGATAACAAGCAGGAAATAAGAAAAATAGCGATTACTAAAATGTAAACCTGTTCTATGCGACTTATATTATAATAGTATAAGTCAGGCTTTATAAAGCAAAAGAGGTTGAATTCATTGGAGTTCAACCTCTTTTGCGTTTGTAATGTAACTGCTCTTTTTAAAAAAAAAGTAAAAAGACTTTTCCCTCAATAAGATTTTCCATTATATTTGCAGCGGAAGTTGTTCTATAATGATTGGCTAGTGTTGTATCGCTCGATATGGCACTAGTTTTTTTTATGCCCTACTCAAACAAAGAATTCTGCTTTTCCTGTGCTTTATCATCTTCTTCTGTAAGATTGAAGACGCCTGGGCTAGATTGGGCTTTATCCTCTAGGAGTTCCATATTATCACCCTCTTCCAGTTCTAATTCTTGAATCTGTGGAATCGCATTGCCTGCAATCCCTTTGAAAGAGTTATACATGTAATTAGTATTGAGCAGTACCTTCTGGAGTTGCTTTTCTCGCTTTCTCCAGTGGCCTTCCATCGCTCTTTTCTCCTTCATAAGGTCTGTTTGCATCAATGTAAACCCTTCTACTATAGCCTCTATCTGGAGTTTAAATTCATTGCTGGTAAGATATTGATATAACATCGCCATCTTTTCACCCTTGTTTTCTTGAGCGGTAGCCATTGTAGATAAGGCGATGATGTTCTCTCTTAGGACCAATGACAATCCCTTGAATTCTTCAAAAGTACACACCCATATGCCCTCTATTAAAGTCATTCGGTCTACGCCTTTTGGCATAGCATCTGTGATTATAACCCCTATATGAGCGCCTTTCTCCCGTATATCGTTTCTAAACTTCTCTATCCAACTACGCTGAAATTCTTTGGTTCTCTTGCTTTCATAATAGATAAGACCGCAGTTAGGATTGTTATATGTCTTAACATGTTGCAGACAATCTGCGCCACGAGCTCCTTTCTTAATCTCTTCTATATCGTCTAAGGGAAATTTTGCTTTTAACCATTCTTCTATAACTAACTCTTGGACCTCCCCCTGCAATTGCATAGAGCCTTGCTCTTGCTTGCGCTTCATTTCTGCCACTAATTTCTTTTGGTCATCTATCTGTTTTTGGTATTCCCGTTCCTTTAATTGGAATTCCTCTGTGGCCTTTTGTCGTCCTTTCTGTTCTATGGCAGTGCTCTTTTCAATGAGCTGCTTTTCCATTTGAAGAAGCAAATCACTTTCCTTCTCTTCCATCTCCTTTTGCAATCTCAACAAATTCAATTCCTTCTCTTTCAATGCCCTGTTTTCCTTCCGCTTATCTTCATTTTCTTTTTTGAGGGAATCGAGTTCGAGGGTAAGAGAAGATAATTTCTCTTTTTCCATGATGGCCATTCTGGAAGCTAGCTTTTCTTCTAATTTGGTTTTGAAAATTTCGTTCTCCTTTGATTTTGCTTCCTGGAACGCATCCTTTTCTTTTTGAAAGGCGGTTAACTTATCTTGAAACATTTGATTCTGCGTAGCCAGTCTATCTTCAAACTCTTTTTGGAGCTGAGCTTGAACCTGTCCTGCAATGGCTTCCTCTACATCAAAAGCATGAGAACAACTAGGGCACTGAATCTTGTCTTGCATATTAGGATTGGTTGGCGAATATATGAATCAATAATTATATATGATTCACAATGTAGAGATTACTGTGCACTATATCTTCACGGAACCTTAGAGAAAATCTACATCTTCTTCCAGTTCAGAATGCATGAGGTCTACCATCGCTTTCATGATGGGCTTCCCTTCATAAACCACCTCATATAAGGTCTTGATGACTGGAGTTTTAATGCTGGTAGCTTCTGAGATAGCGTAGGCTATTCGTGTCGTTCTATAACCCTCAGCAACTTCCTCCATTTCTTCGAAAATATTGTCTACGGTCTGACCCTTGCCCAGTTTATACCCAAAAGTAAAGTTTCGACTGTTTGTACTGGTCGTGGTGGCTATCAAGTCTCCTATTCCTGCGGTACCAAAAAATGGGGCCACCTCAGCGCCTACAGACTTTGAGATGAGAATCATCTCCCTGAGCCCTCTAGTAATAAGTAGGGATTGCATATTCTTGCCGAAACCAATACCATTCAAGATGCCAGACGCAATGGCTATACTATTTTTAAGTGCGCCAGCCAGCTCTATGCCTTTCAAGTGATGAGATCCATAGACTATAAAGAATCTGTCTGATAAGACTTCTCGGCCAAGTTTGATGACTTCATTAAAGGATGATGCGATGACGGATGCAGCCGGCTGTCCTTCCAAAATCTCCTTAGCCAAATTAGGTCCAGCCAGTGCCCCTATTCTAACCACACTGGTCTCTTGACTTATGACCTCACTCATGGTGAAGACACTCTTTCTGATCTCTGCTAATGAGCTTGATTCATTAAAGGCTGGAGAAGTATCCAATCCTTTTGTAGCATGTATCATAATATGTCCAGGACCCACATAAGGAGATAAATTCTTAATCGCTGAACGAAAATGTTCTGAAGGAATTACTGGAAATATTAATCTACATTCTGATCCTAGCTGTTCTAGATCCATCGTCGCACTCACATTATCAGAAAGTTCATACCCATTGATACGATGATTATTATTTATCTCATCCATGATCTCCTGGCGTCTGGTGCAGAGGAGTACCTTCTGATGCTTGCTCAGTAGTTTGGCAATGGTCACGCCGAATGATCCAGATCCTAAAACACCTACCTTCAAAGACATGAGTTAAATTTTATTTACGCTTTTTCTTTTTGGTCGTTACGTTGGTCCTAGATTTCTGTTGCTCTTGCTGCTGCCGCATGGCTTCCTCCATTCTGGACTGGAAGCCCCCTTTTTTCTTGGGTTTATTTTTCTGCCGTTCTAGTTCGAGCCGGAGTTTGTCATCATCGAAGACAAACTTTTTAGTAATAACAGTCTGAGCAATATTGAACATATTACTGAAGAACATATATACTGTTAATCCCGATGCATAATTATTAAAGAAGAATAAAAATGTGATAGGCATGATATACTGAATGTACTTCATCGCAGGGTTAGCAGACATATCCATATGCCTCATATTGTAGTACGAGTATATGATAGTGGTTACCGCCCATAACAAAGTGAATAAACTTATATGAGAGCCAAATGCTGGAACCTCAAAAGGCAATCTCGCAATAACATCAAAGGAGGATAAATCTGTTGCCCATAGAAAAGGCTCTTGTCTGAAGGTAATACTGGCAGGGAAGAATCTAAATAGGGCATACCAGATAGGCATTTGTACTATCATAGGAAGACAACCGCCAAGAGGACTGACACCATATTCTCTATAGAGTTTCATGGTCTCCATCTGAATCTTCTGTTTATCATCTGGCATCTTCTCACGTAACTTTGCAATCTCAGGTTTCAGCAGACCCATTTTTGCTTGAGAGTGTAGCATTTTGTACATGAGTGGATACAACAGCATCTTGATTATGAAGATGAGGACGACGATAACGATACCTTTACTTCCTATAAATTTGGACAGCCAATTGAATGAGGGACGTATAAGCCACCTGTTTATCGTACCGAATATGGATCTTCCAAATGGTATTATCTGTTCTAGTGAATTGTCAAAGGTCAATAGCCTGTTGAATTCATTAGGACCTATATAAATACTTGACTCTATAGACTCCTGATTAGTGAAATCTAAGGCATATTCATATTCAGACTTGATAACCTTTAGATCTGGATCTTCATCTTCGGTAGCTATAGTTTCAAAGCGACCATTTTCCATTTTCTTGTTTTTCGCTACTATGGATGTATTGAAAAACTGATTAACATTTGAGACCCATTCTACAGGGTTTTTCACCTCTTCTGTATCATTACTTCTACAATTACAGTAGTCTGAGTTTTCATCACTTTCTTTGAAATAGACAGTCGAGTAATATTTTTCAAAATTGGTATTGAGCTCTATTCTATCCAGATAATTATGCCATCTGAATTTTAATTTGCCAGCAGCTTGGTCTAACATAGATGCCATTCCCACAAGTTGGAGGCTGTGGTCTAGCTTGTAGCTGTCTGGATTAAGTACATACTTTTGAATGATAGCCTGTCCATCTCCAAGGCTCGCAGTCATTGTAATGGTATTACCACTTACACTGGGTAGGAAATTCAAGTCGGCGGTACTTATATTTCCATGACTTTTAGTTGGGATAAAGTACTCAAACCTATTTTTCTCATCTTCCAGTAGATAGAGCGGGTTATCTAGTTGGTTGTATTCCTCATCCTCAGTTATCTTGTTAAATTTCTTGAGTAGAGCCTTTTTGATAACGCCTCCCTTAGAATCGAAGGTGACCTTTAGAAAGTCATTTTCTAGTATTCCTTCCTGAGAAGCGCCTGTCATCACTTTTGCAAAAGAGCCATAAGTGCTGGAGGCTTTAGCCATGGCCACTGAGTCAGTCTCATTGAGAATAGTGGTAGTTTCTGTTTCCTGACCCGATGTGGTAGGATTGAGCAATTTGGCCTGAGCTATAGAGTCTTGTACAAATTGTTGCCTGGCTATTTGTTCACTGCTAGGTGCTGTCAACCAATAATAACCGACAAGCACTATAAATAGTAGCAGAAGGCCTGTACGTTGCGTCTTTTCCATTTGGATATTGGTAATTAACTGTTGCTGACAGCCAGATTGAATGGACTATCGATTAATAAGGTCGCAAAGGTACAATTTTGTGCATAAGACACTGGAATCCATCTATAGATGTGGATGAGAATCTGACGAAATCCAGTCATCATTGGATAGAGTCAAGGTATATTATAAGTTTGCATATTCTATATGAAAGAAGTCGAGATTAAAATATTACCAGAAAGACTCCATGATAAAGCCTATATCATGAATCAAGTGTATCGTATCCTTAAACTAAAAAGGGATGAGAATCTGACTTATAAGATTATCAAGAAATCTATAGATGCTCGTAGAGGCAGGCCTAAGTACCTACTGAGACTGAGGGTTGGTTTCTTTGCCGATCTGGAGACTGCATCACCAAAGGTATATGGACCTTTCAGAGAAGTCAAAAACAGTCCTAGTGTAATTATTGTCGGCGCTGGTCCTGCAGGCTACTTTGCCGCTTTAGAATGTCTAGAATCTGGACTGAAGCCAATCGTCTTAGAGCGGGGTAAAGATGTCAGGGCTCGTAGAAGAGACCTCAAAGCGATTCAGCAATCAGGTACAGTCAATCCACATAGTAATTACTGTTTTGGGGAAGGGGGAGCAGGCACCTACTCTGATGGCAAGCTTTACACTAGATCTAAGAAACGTGGTAAAATTCTTAAAACACTGCAGATATTGGTGGATCATGGGGCGACCTCTGATATCCTTGTAGATGCTCACCCGCATATAGGAAGTAACAAGCTACCTAAGATTATAGGCAATATAAGAGAGACAATCTTGAACCATGGCGGTGAGATAAGATTCGAGAGTCTGGTAACAGATATCATCATAACGGAAGGTAAATGCAAGGGTGTGATTATTGGCGATGATCAAGAATTGCTTGCGGATAAAGTAATTCTGGCTACCGGTCATTCTTCGAGAATGATATTCAGAATGTTACATGACAAGAAGGTTAGACTGGAATCAAAGTCATTTGCAGTCGGGGTCAGGATAGAACATCCCCAGCCGCTTATAGATGAAATTCAGTATGGCCATCACCCAAGAGAAGAGAATCTGCCTGCGGCTTCTTATAGACTTGTGACTCAAGTAGAAGGTTGTGGTGTCTTTTCATTTTGCATGTGCCCAGGAGGACTCATCGTGCCATCTGCTACCGCGCCAGGAGAATTAGTTGTTAACGGGATGAGCTTGTCTAAACGAGATTCGCCGTTTGCTAATTCAGGCATTGTGACCGCAGTAGAATCCAAAGAACTAGAATCTAAAGGCTATACTGGTGTTTTTGGTAATTTGAAATTTCAGGAGGAACTAGAGCAGGAGATTTTCAAATATGGAGATGGATCTCAGAAAGCACCCGCTCAGAATATGATAGACTTTACCAATGGTCAAGATATGATAGACGTCTCAGATAGTTCTTACATACCAGGGCTGTATAGAGCACCACTTCATGAGATCTTACCTGATTTTATTTATAACAGATTAAAAGAGGGGTTGCTTGCATTTTCACGAAATATGGCTGGTTACTTCACATCGGAGGCTCATGTGGTCGCTATAGAGAGCAGAACCAGCTCTCCCATTCGTATTCCAAGAGATTCTATTACATTACAGCATCCTGAAGTGGAAGGGTTGTATCCTTGTGGTGAAGGCGCAGGCTATGCAGGAGGTATATTATCTGCGGCAATGGATGGTCAGCGGGTGGTCAAAGCGATTACAAAGTTGGAAGTTTAACACAAATTGTAATTTTAAGTACTGTTAATTAACATAAGCTGGCACTTATATTGGAATGGGTAAAGAAGAAGATAAGTACATAAAATATCTCAAAAGCAATGATTCTCAGGGAATTAAGGAGATTTATGATACGTACTTACCTCGTATAGAATCCATTATCGGGGGTATGGGTGGAAATAAACAGGAGGCTTGGGAGATTTTCCAGGAGAGTCTTATTGTTATTCTAAATCGAATACAAAACCCTGATTTTCAGCTAAGTAGCTCCTTTTATACTTTTCTTGTAAGTATCTGTAAATTCAAATGGTTTAACGAGTCAAAGAAAAAGTATAAGAAAAACGTAACCATTGATAACGAAAAGACATTAAAAGATGACCAAGACATTTTGCAGACAATAATGAAAATCGAACGATTTGAGTTATATAAGCAAAAGCTTGACGATTTAGGAGGTGAGTGTAAAAGTCTGCTTGAGCTTTATTTCGATAAGATTCCCATGAGGGAAATTGCAATAAGATTAGGTCTCAACTCAGAGAATGCGGCTAAGCAAAAAAAATACAAGTGCCAAAGGAAACTAATTGAAATGATTAAGAATGATAGTAAATTCGAAGAACTACTATGAACAGCAACGATATAAATAAATATGCTCTTATAGATAAGTACCTCTCAGGAGGTATGTCTTCTACGGAGTTAGACAGTTTCAGAGCTTTTCTACAAAGCGACAAGGACTTCACTACTGATTTAAATATTATATCAGAGTTGGGTGAATCTGCAGGCTTTAGTAAGGTGCAGACTGACTTAAGAGATACGCTGTCCCAGATTAGATCTAATGATGTCAATGCAAATAATGCTCAGCCTAAGGCAAACAACAATGTCATCTACAAAGTATTAGGTGGTCTAGTACTATTGTTTTTGGCTATGTATATGGCTATGAAACTATTATCACCTCAGAGTGGCATAGATAATAAATCTGAAATCATTCAGTATGCTTATCTCGAGCCATTGGCGCTAACGACAAAAAGTGATGCGGTAGATATTTCTGAAATGCAGACTCTATTCAATCAAGGTGATTATACAGCAGCACTACCTTTAATTGATAATTATTTAGAAATTAATCCTAGGGACTTAGATGCGATGCTTGCTAAAGGGATGGCCCACACTGAACTGAAACAGTACAATGAAGCTCATGCTATCTACTCCAAAGTAGAAAACTTGGGACCAAGAGTGAAAAAGTACCTATGGTTTGATGCCATCTGTTATGTCAAAGAAGATAATACTGAAAAGGCTAAAGTTTTGCTTAATCAGATTGTTGCCGCAAAGTCTTATAAACATAAAGATGCAAGCAAGCTGCTAAAGAAACTGAATTAGACATAGTATATTTAAGGCAAAGAGACCGCTTTTGAAATCATTATGTGCCATCCTTACCATTTTCTTGACGCCTTTATTCTTGTTGTGTCAGGAAACTGATGACAGACAAACGATAGAGGATGCCTTAACGCAGTATGAGACACTAGCTAATGATCCTCAATTACTTCTCCTAGAACGAAGTGTACAAAAATCAGAAGAGAAACTCGGAGATATAGACACAACCACAACGAAAGTCTATAATGCGCTTGCTGATTGGCATACTAAGAACAATAATCACAAAGAGGCCCTTGATTATGCACAAAAGCACTTCACTACCCTAAAAGAATTAGATAGTTCTGTGGAGCAGTTAGCGAAAGCCGCAACCTCTGTTGGATCTAAATATACGCTGCTTTATAACTTCATAGAAGCAGAGAGATATTATGTCATGAGTATGGATATAATAGATGATTATCACCACCCATTAAATTACAATAACTACAAAGGCTTAGCCAGGGTCCTGCTCTCTAAAGGTGATTATAATCATCTCATCTCACACTCTAAGCATGCCTACGAACTAGCAGAAACTGCAGATCAGCAGTGTGAAGCCTTGCATCTGGAGCTAAACGCCTACGCAAGAATGGATGATATCACGGAAGCCAATAATACGTTAACCAAGATATTGCAAATAGCTGAGAAGGATAACTTATTATACCAGAAGGGCAGAGCCTATTCTCACAAAGGCTGGCTGAATTATATCAAGGCCAATAAGAATAGCAAAACGAAAACAGAACTGGCTGAGCTGCTCTACAAAGAAGCGATTTACTTTTATGAGCAGAGCATTGAATATATGCGCAAAAGTCAAGACCATAGGGCTGCATCACCTATTGTATGGGCATATACCAATATCAGTAATCAGTACAGGAGATTAAACAAAGCAGATCTAGCAATACAGTATGCAAAAAAGGCTGTTGACGAACATGAAAAAATAACGGGTGCTGCTTACTCTCCAGCTTATGCTTTCACGTATTATAATCTGGCAACAAAATATACGTGGCAGAAGGATTTTGAATCTGCTATCAGACACCAGCAGAATGCCATTAAGTGCTTGCTAGGAGATGAAACCTTCACTGATTCAAGAGCATCCATCCCTAAAGGAAAATTATATAAAGTAGGTATCAAGTGGCGGTTGTTGAATTCACTAAAGGAGAAGGCGATAAGTTATGCGCATCTTTTTCTAGAGCATGGTAACAAGGAAGATGCTGAAAGTGCTGAGCGACATCTGGCAACTGCGGTAACGCTTATAGACATAATGAGGGAGGAACTCACGACGGATGATACAAAAATCTTTTGGAGGTCAAGGACAAAATCTATCTACGATACAGCCATAGAAATATCTGTATGGTTGAAGGACAAAGAAAAGGTACTTAAGTATATGGAGAAAAGTCGGTCGTTACTGTTACTGGACGAACTGAACCATAAGGATGCAATGTCACTCATACCAGATGAATTGGCTCAGAGAGAGTTGGAACTGCGACAAGCATATACTTCATCTGAAGATGAAAACATACAGAGATTAGAGACTTACATAACATTTCTAGATTCTATCAAATCTGTTTTTCCGTCTTACTACAAGTATAAATTCGATAACAAAGCGCCTAGTATTTCTGATATACAAAAAAGCATGCTAGACGATTCTACCCAGGTTATTAATTATCAGATAACACCTGATAGTCTGTTCATACTTAATATCACGAGCACAGGAAGTGAGCTGGTTACTAGCCCGAATCCTAAATCACTTACAAAGGAAATACCTCAACTTTTGACCTACCTAAATAATAAGGATAGCTTGGAGTATGAGTCACACTTCCAGGATTTTATAAAGCTATCTCACAATCTATATAACCAATTGTATGGCGGTATAAAGGATAGGAGAAAGAATGTTATAATCATCGGTGACGGCATGATTAACTATATCCCTTTTGATGTATTGGTTAGTGATAAAGCAGAACCTAGATACCTCATACAGGATTATGTGATAAGTAGTGTGCCTTCATTGACCATTCTGCAGAAAGTGGAAGACAGCCGGACCTTTGATAATCTATTGCTTGTCAGTCCAGAGGAGTTCGAAAAATTAGGACTCCAAGATCTCAAGCAAAGTGCAGAAGAGCAAAAAGCATTGGAAAGCATATCGAATACAAAGTTGCTTTCTTATAAGGAGGCCACTTTTGACAAGTTTGCTGAGATAAGTGATGAACACGATGTCATCCACCTGACGACACATAGTGGATTAGATAAAGAAACTAATAAGCCTTGGATTGCATTTTGGGATTCTGTGATAACCCAAGATGAGATATATAAAATGCGACTCAATGCATCTCTAGTAACGCTGAGTTCTTGTAAGAGTATAGACGGAGAGGCCTTAGAAGGAGAAGGGATAAATAGTCTGGCCCGGGCATTTTTATTTGCAGATGCAGCGGCAGTAATAGGAAGCTCATGGAATCTAAATGAAGCAGCAGGCTTGGAAGTCATGAAGGAATTTTATAATTCTCTAAAGTCTGAATCAGATAAGTCGATTGCGCTGAGAAAAGCAAAGCTTAGCTATATAGAAAAACACCCATACAAGTCTCCATATTATTGGGCGCCGCTTGTGCTAATAGGTGACCCTAAAGGATTAGAGGTGACTACTCAAAAGAGCAACTTGCCTATCATCGCACTTGCAGTATTGGGTCTAATTGGTTTTTTATTTCTACTCAGAAATTTCACTAAGCAAGAGGCAGCTATATAATTACTCCTCTAGGATTTGTAGACGCGTGAAATCCAACATGATTCTCTTCTCAGGGCTCTCAGTAATATCTAGAAATTTAATCGTCGCTATTTTCCTTTCATCGATACTCATGACCTTTCCTTTCCCAAACTTTAGATGCATGACTGTCTGACCCACCTTAATAAGTGAGGAGTCACTCGGTTTGAAATTTTCTGGAGGGGCTACCAAGTTCTTAACTCTGGCTTTACCTAGTTTTTTGAAATTACCCAATATCTTAGGTTCCTTGAAAGTAGGTTTCTTAGAGGCCATTATAGATGACTCTAAGTCATTCTCTGATATCTCTTCCAGAAATCGACTGGAGTCATTGAATCGCATATTGCCATACTGATATCGGCTATTGGCGTAGGTGAGTGTAAGCAATTCCTCCGCACGTGTAATAGCGACATAAAATAATCGGCGCTCTTCATCCAACTGATCCGGTGATGAAAGTGACATGTAAGACGGAAACAAATTCTCTTCTAATCCCACAACAAATACGGACCGATACTCCAATCCTTTAGCAGCGTGTACAGATAATAGCGTTATGGTGTCTACATTATCTTTTTCTTCATCTGCATCCGTCATCAGTGATATCGTCTGGAGAAAGTTAGCCAGCGTTCTCTCTTGATTATCTATATCTTCACCTGGGTCCAATACGTCGTCCTCGGTAAATTCTTGGATGCCATCCAGAAGCGCATTGATGTTGTCCATTCTGTTCTGCGCCTCTATCGTATTTTCAGATTTTAGAAGGTCTATGATGCCTGATTTTTTGGCTATGTTAAGTGCAGCTCTATAAGCACTTTCTTTTGTAGCTTGCTCTCTGCAATATTTCATGATTCCTACAAAAACACCAATCTTCTTTTGAGCGGCATTACTCAACTTTATCATGGTAAGACAGTCCCAGATAGACACCTCATTATCTTCAGCTAGACTGGTTAGCTTTTGCATAGTCGTCTGCCCAATGCCTCTTCTCGGATAATTGATGATACGCTTTAGCGCTTCATCATCCTTTGCATTTACAGCTAACCTCATGTAAGCTATCAGATCTTTAATTTCTTTCCTTTGGTAAAAGGACTGACCGCCATATATCCTGTAAGGAATATTTTTTCGTCTAAGGTGTTCTTCAAATACTCTAGATTGTGCATTGGTCCTATACAGAACGGCTATATCCTGATTCGCAAGATTAAATCTGTTTTTTTGTTCGATGATAAGATCTGCCACACGCTTCCCTTCCTCATTATCAGTCATGGCCTTGATTACCTTAATCTTATTGCCTGAAGGTTTTTCAGTCCAGATTTTTTTCTGAATCTGTCTTTGGTTATAGCCAATCACCTCATTTGCCGCGGATACGATATGACCAGTACTTCTATAATTCTGTTCTAGTTTAAAAGTCTGAACCCCAGGAAAGTCATGTTCGAACTGAAGGATGTTTTCTATCGTCGCACCTCTAAATGAATAGATAGATTGTGCATCATCTCCAACGATACAGATGTTGTGTTGACTCTCAGGAAAAATTGAAAATAACTTCAGTATTTCATATTGGAGGAAGTTGGTATCCTGGAACTCGTCTACCAGAATATGGCTAAACTGACGTTGATATTTCTCACGGACGTTTTCTGGATTCGTGTAAAGAAGTTTGAATGTTTGCAATAACAAATCATCAAAATCCATCGCACCAGACCTTTTACACTTAGCTACATATTTAGCATATATCTGATGAGTCATCGGGCGCTGATTCATTTTGTCCAGCTCCATAAGTTCATCATTGGTGATATAGGTCTTTGGTGTAATGAGATTACTTTTGGCAGAAGATATTCTAGACCGAATCGCACTGACGTTATACGTCTTAGGATTAAGGTTCATAGATTTGATGATTTCCCTGATCACGCTTTTGGTATCATCGGTGTCGTAGATGGAAAAATCATTTGGGTAGCCAATCTTATGAGCCTCTACTCTTAGGATTCTAGCAAACAGAGAGTGAAATGTGCCAGCCCATACTTTGTAGGCAGAGGCACCTACAACTTTTTCTATCCGGTCTTTCATTTCTCTAGCAGCCTTATTAGTAAAGGTCAGCGCTAGGATAGCATAAGGAGGAATACCACTTTTAAGTAAGTGTGCTATTCGGAAAGTCAGCACTCTAGTTTTTCCAGAACCGGGTCCAGCAATAACCATTACAGGACCATCTATAGTGGTTACTGCCTGTCTCTGAACCTCATTCAAAACATTTAAGTAATCTAAATCCGGACGTGAAACTTCCATAACACGAATGTCCGAATTTTGCTTTTAAAATATGATTGATAATCAACATATAATACCAACAATATCTTATTGTGACTATTTATGAGAATCTTTAGAACTTTTTCAATGAGATATGCTTCTAAGCTGTAGCAGTCATAAGAGAATGAGTAACTATTTTAAGAAATGAGAATTGAAGAAGCTATAAGAGATTTTTTGTCCTTTTTGCGCCGTCCAAAATATGACCAGCAGTGGGCACAAGCGTTGAGTTGGATTACTATTACTAAACTATTTATTCTAGTCTTTTGTATAGAAATGCTTGCCCTAACCTCTATATCTGGAGTGGTAGGACTGGATGAAATTCCTCATGCGCTTGAATCAGTCATGGATAATAGTTCTCTGTGGGCTATCGCAGCATTGGCCATTATTCTAGCGCCATTCTTTGAAGAGCTGCTCTTCAGATATCATCTTAAGTATAAGTGGTTATCCATACTATTTCTTTTTGTTTTGGGTTGTGGTGTCTTATGGTTGTTGCTTAAGGCGTTTGCGCCAGATTTAGAGCAGCAGCTAATGCAGAATGCAGCACTTATTACTGAAAATTGGTTTCTTCTATCCGTTACTGTTGCTGTATTTGTAGTGATAATTACCATTGTGTTCATGGTCAGTCAAGCCGTTCCACTGACTTTTATAAGTCAAACTTTCCCTTTCATATTCTATGCTACGGCTTTGGCCTTTGCCTTGGTACATATAGGTAATTTTAATACGTCTACAGTGGCATGGTATATGACACCATTATTGGTATTGCCACAATTTATCTTGGCGCTATATCTGGGCTATATACGTATGCGCAAAAATATATGGAGCTCCATTTATGTACACTCTCTCAATAATTCGATACCTATATTATTATACGCCTTAGTTGACCTAGGCGGTAAATAAGTGATGCATCCTGTACATAAATCTGAGCCATCCTTACTGATACTCGTGAAATTCTCTTTCTTTTGCTGAGCACATCTAAATTTATATGTTTAAGAATGTTACTGATTTATTAGGTCGTATTTTGATTGGTCTATTTTTCTTCTTCGAAGCTATAGACACAATAGTATACTTCAAGGAGACAAAAGAGACCTTGTATTCCTATGGGATTACTTGGGGACCTAATTTTTTGGTCGCGGCATCTATCGTTCTATTACTGATAGGGGCTGCGATGGTAATCATTGGATATTACGCAAGTATAGGAGCGACTATGCTCTTTGTGTATTGGTTCATATTTACATTGGTGGTATATCCATTTTGGGCAGAGCCTATGGCAGAGAAAAATTTGGCTATAACCTACTTTAGTAGAAATATGGCTCTGTGTGGGGGACTGCTCATTTTGATGGCCAATGGGGCTACGGGCTGGTCTGTTCGTAGAATTCTTCATGTACTAAGATTACCCAAGTAAATTATATGTATTCAGATCGCACGCATGATTATGAATGGTTGTTTCTGGATCTAGATAATACAATCTTGGATTTTCAGAAGAGTTCTGAATTGGCCTTTATTTTCATCTTCTCCGAACTGGGTTTGTCTCTTAGTCATGAAGACTACAAGAGATATAAGGAGATTAATTCAGCCTATTGGTTAAAGCTGGAGAAAGGAGACATTACGTTTGATAAATTGAAGGTACAAAGGTGGGAAGATTTTCTTTCTGAGATGAATTTTCAAGCTGACCCAGCCGCGTTAAATGACGCTTATTTGGATCATATAGCACACCATCCATTATATATCCCAGACGCTTTAGAAAGCCTTCAGAAATTTCATTCTAGGTATAGACTCATGCTCATTACAAATGGATTAGCTAACGTACAATTGCCTCGTTTGCGCATTACAGGATTGAATGAATTCTTTGAACATATTGTTATTTCTGAGCAACTTGGATACTCAAAACCTTCAAGGGAATTTTTTGACCACTGCCATGGCTTATCTGGGAGTCCGATGCATGATATGGTGCTAGTGATAGGGGATACGTTAACTTCGGATATCGGAGGAGGTCTAAATTATGGCTACCATACCTGCTGGTATAATTATCACAAATCAGAGAATCAAAGTGAGTATAGGCCACACTACGAAGTCCAATCTCACAAGGAAATACAGCAACTGCTCTTGGCAAGCTTATAGCTATTTATCCTTCCTAATAGCTTCTTTATTCTTTTTAATTTCTTCTTGCTCCTTCAGCTGCTCTGTCTTAGGCGTCGTGTCTGCTAAGTGTAGATGTTCGCCGCAAAATTTGCAATAGTCAGCATCATTGTCATGGCCATCTTTGAAACAAAAAGAACAGAGTTGGGTGGAGATTTTCTGTGCAGCTTTTCGTTTTTTTCCTTTAGAAAATTCTGCAGTTACTATACCTGTAGGCACTGCGATGACAGCATAGGCCATAATCATCAAAATCGAAGATAGAAATTGACCTAAGGGTGTATTAGGATAAATATCTCCATAACCTACTGTAGATAACGTTACTATGGCCCAATAGACTGATTTAGGTATACTTGTAAAGCCTGGGTTCCCATTTGGATGAGTCGATTCTATCAGGAATATGATAGACCCGAATATGGTCACCATCACGACGATGAAAAACATGAAAACGAGTATCTTATCTCTAGACTCCTTCAGCGCTTTCATAATAATCTGACCTTCAAAGAGGAAGTTACCCAACTTAAATATTCTGAATACCCTCAAAAGTCTCAATGCTCTTACTACCATAAGTGAGGTACCGACAGGAAATAAAAATGAGAGGTAGGTGGGTAGAATAGAAACCAAATCAACTATACCAAAGAAAGAGGTAATATATTTTTTAGGCGCATGGACAGTATAGATTCTGGTAATATACTCTATAGTGAAAAAGATGGTAAATATCCATTCCAATACGATAAAGTAAGTGTGGTACTTATCATAAGCCGGTACTGTCTCTAGCATGACTGCAAGCACACTACCCAGAATAGCAACAAGAAGGAGTATATCAAAAGTCTTACCCGCAGGGGTATCTGCCTCAAATATTATTTCGTAAAGGCGTTCTCGGAAGTGGCTGAATTCTTTTGTGTCTTTATGATTAGACATCGCGGCGACTAAGATCGTGAAATTTAAAAAAGAAAACCATACATCTTCTTAAGATCATGGGATAATAAGAGAAGATGTATCTTCTCGGCTTTTGGAATGACCTTGGCTCAGTCAAATTGACAATGTACAGTTTTCTTTAAATTCAAATGTGATGCTTTCAAAAGCATCTTATAATGAACTCACGGCTGTTTCTCTATCTTTTTAAAGTTCGCCATGCACCTCGGGTAAAGGTGGATAACAAATGTAAATCAGACTCTACATATTAGAAAGGAATATAATGGGTAAATTTTATATATAATTTAATAAATATATAAAAATGAGTTATTTATATATTAAATAAATTTATAATATGTTCTATTTGATGAACATATAATTCGAATCTGAGGATAGATCCTCTACGTAATGGTAGCCATCCACTTGAAATCCTTTTATGTCTTCTTTTTGCTCTATTCTGTTTTGCACGATATAGCGAGCCATCATCCCTCGTGCCTTTTTTGCAGAAAATGATACAAACATCAGTTTGCCGTTTCTATTCTCTTTGAACCCTATGTCAAGGATATCTCCTTTTAAACCCTTCTTGTTGACAGAATTGAAGTATTCATTAGAGGCGAGATTAATAATAGTCTTGTCCTTGTGTTCTTTTAGTGTCTTATTGATTTCCTTAGTGATGTCATTGCCCCAAAACTGGTACAAGTTGCTCCCATGCTTGTTTTTAAGTTTAGTACCCATTTCCAGTCTATAGGGCTGCATCTTATCCATAGGTCTTAAGATTCCATATAAGCCAGATAGAATACGTACATGGTTTTGTGCATAGTTTATATCTCTGGTCTTGAGTGTGCTTGCTTCGAATCCAACATATACATCCCCTTTGAAAGCATATATAGCCGCTTTCGAGTTTGATGGCGTATATCTAGAGGAGAAACTCTGATATCTGTCGTAATTGGTTTTGGCTAGCTTATCACTGATATGCATTAATTCTTTTATTCCTGAGGCACTGTAATCCTTTAGGATAGTTACAAGCTCTGTAGTCCGCTTTCTTAATTCAGGGAGTGCTGTTCCTTGATTTGTACCTTGAGTTTCATCAAGCGTCTTTGCAGGTGATAATAAAATAAGCATTTGTAGATAGGTTAATGTCAGTAACAAAAAATCCCCAAGTGCAACACTTGGGGACTATTATATTTTTAAAGGGGAAGCTTTTAATTTACTTACCTCCGCCTGGGCTGAGCATACTTGGCGTACTTTCAGGTAGTGTTTTTTCTTCTTCTACTTTAAGTACATTCCCAGTAACCTTGATTGTGTGCTGAGGTGCTTTAGAAGTCTCATTAGTAGTGAACTTTACAGTTTTAGTAAACTTACCTAATCTGTTAGTGGCATATCTGATTTCGATATTTGCTGTTTCACCCGGCATAATAGGCTCTTTCGGCCATGTAGGAACAGTACATCCACAACTTCCTTTAGCATTAGTGATAACCAAAGGCTCGTCACCATTATTAGAAAACTCTAAAATTCTTAACGGCTCACTGTGCTGATCTATAGTTCCATAATCCAAAGTCATAGACTCGAATTCCATATATGGTCCTCCATCATCAGCAGATCTCTCTGGCTGAGGAGCATCAGGGTGTGAAATCGGTGTGGGAGTCACTTGGGCCATAACAGCTCCAACTACTAAGCAACTCACGAACAGTATTGATATTTTCTTCAACATGGTGATTATTTCTTTATTGGTAACAAAATTAACACTATTAAGACGAATTGTAAATGATATTTTCTTTAATGAGAAGTTAATATGTCGAACAGATGCATAAAAAAAGTGTTTAAACGACAATGACGTGCCATTTTTAACTTATTGAATGAATTGATATGCTAAATGTTAGCAAGTAAGCTAGCTGGATGATGTGTCAAAACTCGTTATATAGTACTTTTGGGGTCAATTTTCTTCTTCAAAAATCACCACTGATGATAGCAATACCTGACTTTAATCAAAAGGAAGCATTAGATTCTCAGGAAGCTCAGTATATAAAGAAAGTACTGAGTGATTACTGGATATGCTTGGTCAGTAGAGAGGCAAGTGTCATGGGACGAAAGGAAGTCCTAACTGGTAAAGCAAAATTCGGCATTCTTGGTGATGGTAAAGAGTTGCCGCAGGTAGCACTATCTCACTTCTTCGAAAAAGGAGATTTTAGGTCAGGATATTATCGGGATCAGACTTGGATGATGGCCTTAGGCCTATGCAGCATAGAAGATTACTTTGCTCAGTTGTATGCTGACCCTAAACAAGACAGCTATAGTGGAGGAAGACAAATGAATAACCACTTTGCAACGCCGTTCAAAGATGAAAATGATGAATGGCTATCCCTCACAGACCAGTATAATGTTACTGCAGATATCTCATCTACTGGAGGCCAAATGGCTAGAGCGCTGGGTTTGGCCTTAGCATCTAAAAAGTATAGAGATATACCGAGTCTCGATAAAGAAGGCCGATTTACAAATAATGGAAACGAGGTTGTGTTTTGCTCTATAGGAGATGCGAGTACATCTGAGGGTATTTTCTGGGAGACTGTCAATGCGGCCTCTGTCATGAAAGTGCCTCTGGTGATATTGGTTTGGGATGATGGCTATGGCATTTCTGTCCCTATCGAATTACAGACAACAAAAGCCAGCATATCAGAAGCATGTGCAGGATTTTTGGTGGATGATAATGGAGATGGTATACATATATATACCTGTAAAGCTTGGGATTATCCTGAATTAGTAAGTGTCTATGATAGAGCGATTACTCAGACTAGGAAAGATCACAGACCTACACTGATTCACATTCAGGAATGTACCCAACCACAAGGGCACTCTACTTCCGGATCACACGAGCGGTACAAATCCAAAGAAAGACTACAATGGGAGAAAGAGTATGATGGCATCCACAGGATGGAGGAATGGATTATCAATCAAGGCTGGAGAACAAAGGAAGAACTGGATGAACTTAGAAAGCAAGCAAAGAGTGAGGTTAGAGCAGGAGCCAAAAGAGTATGGAAAGCTTATCAAGATGGCATAAATATTTACAGAAAGAATTTGTCCAATATTCTTTCAGGATTGACATCAACGGCAAGTACAGAAAAGGCCTTGGAAGAGCTAGCCAAACCGCTCCCGATGACTTATGCTGATGTTACAGCTATAGCTAAAAGGATTAAGCTAGAAATGCAAATACAATCTGCTCCAAGCTCAAATGAATTAGATGCATTGATAAGTGAATTAAGTGAGTATGGTAAGGAGAATTATAATACACATCTCTATAGTCAAGCCGCTTCATCAGCTATCAATATTCCAGTTGTAGAACCCCAGTACACTGAAGATTCTGTAGTGAAAAACGGCTATGAGGTCATAAATACATTTTTTGATATAGCTTTTGGAGATAGAGCTAATACGTTTGCATTTGGTGAGGATGTAGGAAATATAGGAGATGTGAATCAAGGATTTGCAGGCCTACAAGATAAATATGGGAAGGAACGCATATTTGATGCAGGCATAAGAGAATGGAGTATCATGGGGCAAGCCATCGGCATGGCTATGCGTGGACTAAGGCCGATAGCTGAAATCCAATATCTAGATTACCTTATATATGGATTAGCGCCACTATCTGATGATTTGGCCACACTTAGATATCGGTCTAATAATCTCCAGATGGCGCCAGCAATTATAAGAACACGAGGGCATAGATTAGAAGGGATATGGCATGCAGGCTCGCCCATGGGAATGGTGGTAAATAGTCTAAGGGGAATGTATGTATGCGTGCCGAGAAATTATGTTCAGGCCGCAGGCATGTATAATACACTATTAGCATCTACAGATCCTGCAATCGTTATAGAAGTACTTAATGGATATCGTATCAAAGAAAGGATGCCAGATAACATAGGTGAATATACCGTACCTCTCGGTGTGCCTGAAGTTATAACTACTGGCGATAGTCTAACTGTAGTGACTTATGGTCCATGTGTTAGATATGCACAAGAAGCGATAGAAAGTATGGGTCCCTTAGCAGCTAAGGTAGAGTTGATAGATATACAAACTTTGATTCCTTTTGATTTAGAACATAAAATTGTTGAATCCATTAAAAAGACAAATAAAGTCTTATTTCTAGACGAAGATGTCCCAGGTGGCGGCTCAGCATATATGATGCAAAAGGTAATGGAGGAGCAAAAAGGTTATTACCACCTTGATGGTCAGCCTAGAACCTTGTCAGCTAAGGATCACAGATGTGCTTTTGGTTCAGATGGAGATTATTTTTCCAAACCTCAGGTAGAGGATATCGTTGAAGTGATTCTTGAAATGCTTGCAGAGTAATAAGTGAAGAATGTTTTTTTCATCAAAGATTAATGTGTTCGGCCTCAAGAACATATTAGATTAATCTTGATACCTTTACAGTAAAGATTCCAATTGGAACAGGTTCTTATAATAATCCCCACATATAACGAGATAGAGAATATAGAAGCTATCATAACTGCTGTGATAGAGCAGTCTTCTTCTTATCATATGCTTATAGTTGATGATGGATCACCAGATGGGACAGCAAGTAAGGTGCGATCTATGCAGACTAGCTATGACTCTAGATTACATCTGATAGAGCGGTCAGGAAAACTCGGATTAGGCACAGCTTATATCGCAGGATTTCGATTTGCTATAGAACATGGCTATTCATGTGTCATGGAAATGGATGCAGACTTTAGTCATAATCCAAAAGATGTGCCTCGACTGATAGAAGCTGTCAAGTCAGATGGTGTAGGTATGGCGGTAGGCAGCAGATATGTAAAAGGTGGAGGTTTTCGTAACTGGAGTAAGTATCGGCTTATGCTATCTTATGGTGCTTCACTCTATACTAGAATTATAACAGGCATGCCGGTCAAAGACCCAACAGCTGGGTTTGTAATCTACAGTCTTGACGTATTAAAAAAGATGGATTTGGATAAGATCACCTTTGTAGGTTATGCTTTCCAAATCGAAATGAAATATTACTGCTACAGTTTGGGGTATAAAATAGTTGAAATTCCAATCACCTTCGTCGATCGTGAACTAGGGACAAGTAAGATGGATATGAGTATAGTTCAGGAAGGCATTCTAGGTGTACTTCAGATGCGCTTTCGAAAGTATGTCTAAGTTAAATATACTCCCTTCCATGCATTGCACTTACCACTAAAGCACTTACAGGTCAGATAATTAGACAAAATTCTCCCACTTTCCTGAAAATGGATGTTATGGGGCTGAAGACCTATATGTTAAATTAAACACATTATATTTATATGTTATATATTTAATCCTGAATGTCAAGGGTTAATAATTGGTTATTATAATTATTCACATTCATCAAGCCAAAAAGGCTGGCTAGATACATTGAGGAAAGGACTGTGTTTTATTCAGACTATTACACATTGAATTTGCTGAAATCAGAGTGAAAGTGATACAATTACTACATAAGTAACTTAATATCAGTACTTTATATTAGTAAATATAATTCAATATGTAAGTACTACACTTACAGACTTTTATACTTTATTAAAAATCAGATGTTTTTTAGTAGAAAAAATAGTCGATGTGTGGGAAAATGTGGGATGCCCTGTTACATTTGAGGTGTTGGCCACAAAGAATGAATAAAATGAAGTACCAGCTAACTGGTGAGTATGATTTGAAAATTGATGCGAAAGGTC
>CAZIMH010000002.1:0-43245 GCA_964540155.1 uncultured Saprospiraceae bacterium | reverse complement strand
CTTTTAAGGCGTGGGTCCTGGGTTCGAGCCCCAGACCGGTCACAAGAAACCTTCATTATATTTGTAATGAAGGTTTTTTTTATTGCATTTACCATTCGTACTTAACTCAAACACAAGATGACTGAGTATATAATAGGACCCTTTACCCAATTGCTTCCTATGAGTAATCTTCCAAGTAAAGGAGCTATACAAGACAATCAGTTGGAGGTGCTTACTGAAGCGGCCATTCATGTAAAAGATGGTATCATAAAAGCTGTAGCTCCATTTGAACGACTTACTAAAGAACTAAACCACCTGCCTGTAAAAGAGCTGGAGACAAATTTCATTGGGTTACCTGGCTTTATAGACTGTCATACACATATTTGCTTTGCAGGCAGTAGAGCACGAGATTTTGCATGGCGCATCGCAGGAAAAACATACCTAGAAATAGCTAAAGAGGGTGGAGGAATATGGGATACAGTCACATCTACGAGAGCGGCAGACTCCAATAATCTACTTGTCGATTTAGAAGCGAGAGCCAATTTACTCTTAAAAAGAGGGGTCACGACAATAGAAGTAAAATCAGGCTATGGTCTGGATGTGGAGAACGAACTTAAGATGTTAAGGGTAATAAAAATGGCAAACGAGAGACTAGATGCAGACTTAATATCCACTTGCCTTGCTGCTCATATAGTGCCAAGAGAATTTAAGGATAGACCAAAAGAATATCTTGAATTAGTTATAAATGAATTACTGCCCCAAATTAAATCAGAAAATCTTTCTAGCAGAATTGATGCCTTTATAGAGGAGGAAGCATACACAGCAGATAATATTTTGCCTTACCTAGATGCTGCTAAGAAGATGGGGATGGATATTACTTTACACGCAGATCAGTTTTCACCTGGAGGTTCTGAATTAGGTGTCCGATGCGGTGCTATAAGTGTGGACCACTTGGAGGCTAGCGGTCATAATGAAATAGAAATGCTTGCTAAGAGTGATGTAGTATCAGTCGTACTGCCAGGTGCTAGCATAGGATTAGGATGTGACTTTGCACCAAGCAGAGCTATTTTGGATGCAGGTGGAACAGTGGCTATTGCTTCTGATTGGAATCCAGGTTCTGCTCCGATGGGGGACCTGTTTACCCAAGCCTCGATAATGGCGACCTTTCAGAAAATGTCAAATGCAGAAGTCTTATCAGGATTGACATCAAGAGCGGCTAAAGCACTGAATTTAACTGATAGGGGTACCTTAGAATCGCAAAAACTAGCAGATATTATATTGTTTGAGGAAAGTGATTATAGAGAACTACTGTATCGCCAAGGGAGACTTGTGCCAAAGGTAATCGTCAAGAATGGCAAAATAATAGAATAAAGGATTGGGTTGTTGTTTGCGAACATTGCTTACTATTTTTAATTAATCTTGGTTTTTGAAATTTTATTTCTGTTTTTACGTTTAAAATAGTTGGGTAGAAAGTTATTTAACTCCTTCTCATATTAGCTTTAGATTCACAAAAGCTAGTCTTATAAATTTATTGATCAAAACTTTTTTCATGGCTAGACCACGTACTAAAAAATTCGAATTCGGTAAAGGGATGTATTATTTTAATATCAAGAAAGGGTATAATAATAATATAACCATTAAGAGGGTAGATAAGAAGCAGGCATTAGATGCATACAAACAATACTTAAAAACACAGAAAGATAATTGTGAGTGGTTGGGAAAATGGGATGGAAAGAAATTTATAGAAGACAATTTCGAGAAAGCCGACCAATCATAATTAGCCAAATTATAAGATAAAAGGCCCCTAATCTGAAATAATCAGACTGGGGCCTTTTTAGTTTTTGCAAGCCTGAAACAAGATTGTAATTTAGCGGTCAAAATAGAGACTTAATGAATAGAAATTTAGCCTTAGAATTTGTTAGGGTAACTGAGATTGCCGCCTTAAACTCAGCGAGATGGATGGGACGAGGAGATGAAAAAGCCGCGGACCAAGCAGCCGTAGATGGCATGAGAAAGATGTTAGATACAATTGCATTCAATGGTACTGTTGTTATAGGCGAAGGCGAGAGAGATGAGGCACCCATGCTCTTCATAGGTGAAAAAGTAGGTTCAGGTCAAGGACCAGAGTTAGAGATTGCATTAGACCCTTTAGAAGGTACCACAATATGTGCTCAAGGAGGAAACAATGCCATAGCTGTGATGGCTATAGGCGGCAAGGGAAGCCTTCTGAATGCTCCGGATATTTACATGAAGAAGTTAGCAGTCGGTCCTATTGGCCAAGGAATCTTGGATATAAATGCTTCTCCTACGGCAAATTTGAGCACGCTAGCCAAGAAGAAGAGTTGTGAAATTGAAGATTTGACTGTGATTATTCTTGACCGACCTAGGCATGAAGATCTTATACGTGAAGTTAGAGAAGCAGGGGCAAGAATATATTTAATAGGGGATGGAGATGTTTCTGCAGCTATTGCTACTGCTCTTCCTAGTACTGGCATCGATTTGATGTTAGGTACTGGTGGAGCGCCAGAAGGGGTAATTGCTGCTGCGGCTATGAAATGTATCAAAGGAGATTTTCAAGGGATATTGGTCCCTAGGAATGAAGCTGATAAGGTCAGAGCCAAAAAGATGGGAGTAGACGATATCAATAAAGTCTATGCAATGAATGAGTTAGCTAATGGCGATGTATTATTTGTAGCTACAGGTGTTACTGATGGCTCCTTGCTAAAAGGTGTCCAATTTAGACCGTGGGGTGCAGTTACTCATTCTATTGTGATGAGAAGTAAATCAGGGACGGTTAGACACATCTCTGCTGAGCATCATTTTGATAGAAAGCCTGTTTACTAACATTATAGGACGCTATCCATCTTATCATCAATCGAATACCTGCCTGACCCTAGGAGATAAATTGCAATAAAGCCGATTAAGTATAGCATTGCTGGTTCTTTTGAGCCAGAGGCCTCTTCATGTATATCCTTCATAAAGAATGGGTCCCCTCCATGTATCATAAATGCAGCGACAATCATTGTTATAATAACAGGTAAGGCAGCAAGTCTGGTCTTATAACCAACGATTATTAAAACACAGGCAAGGAACTCAGCAAATACAGCAAGCCCTAGACTCAATGAGGGCGACATGCCAAGAATGGATGGAAAATTTACTTCTGCACCACTCATAAGCATTTTGAGCTTGCTCATGCCATGACCTAATAGCATATACATGCCGAATCCAACTCTCAAAAGGAGTGCAGCTAAATCAGGATAAACCAGCGTCATTTATAGATTATTTGAAAGCTTAAATAAATAATCTACTAGCTAGCCTCCACAAGCTAAGTGGAGTGCTTCAATCTGGGTGGTCCATAAGTCTCGTTGCTCATCTACCTCGTCATCGTCACAGAAATCTGTTATTTCTAATATGGTCTGTCTGGTAATATCAGATTTGTACATTCGAAATTCGAAATATTCGTTTTCTTCTCCTGATTCTAACCATTTAAAGCGAAGACGTTCTTCTTCTATATCATCTAATAACATTGCTGTCTCTTCTGAACCTTCCCAACTGAATGTGTACACATCATCACTGATGTCTACACCGTCTGCGAACCAGCGGACGAGATTTTCTGGAAGTGTCAAAAACTGATGTAATATGCTTGGAGATGCTCTAAAAATAAATTCCATCTCAATTTTCACCCTACTCATTAAATTAATTTTTATAGTATAACTGTTTGGTTTTCCACTCAGTGGGGGCGGAAAATATAGATGATATCTGCATTATATCATAACATCTTGGAATAATTGTTATTTATTTAGGCACTTTTTTTGTTTATGGTACCTACATTCCAATATATCTATCTAAGCTGTTATCATATTGCTAATTGATTCAGATAGTTATATTTTTGATCATCTTAATTTGAGAATAATAAAACTTAGTTGATGAGGCAGCTTAAGATTACGAAGTCGATTACTAACCGTGAATCGCAATCCCTAGAAAAGTACTTACAAGAAATTGGAAAAGTAGACCTTCTAACTCCAGAAGAGGAGGTCGATCTCGCCAAGAAAATTAAAGAGGGCGACCAAGACGCCTTAGAAAAATTAACCAAAGCAAATCTTAGATTCGTAGTTTCGGTAGCGAAACAGTACCAAAATCAAGGTCTTTCACTTAGTGACTTGATCAATGAAGGTAATCTGGGCTTGATTAAAGCCGCTCAGCGTTTCGATGAAACTAGAGGTTTCAAATTCATTTCTTATGCTGTATGGTGGATTAGACAGTCCATTTTGCAGGCCCTAGCAGAACAATCCAGGATAGTTAGACTACCACTTAATAAAGTAGGATCCTTAAACAAGATTAACAGAGCTTTCTCAGAATTAGAACAAGAATATGAGAGAGAGCCATCTTCTGATGAATTAGCTGAATTGCTTGAAATATCAGCTGATGAAGTAGAAACGACACTTGGTGTTGCAGCAAGACATGTGTCTATGGATGCACCTTTTGTCGATGGAGAAGACAATTCTCTATTAGATGTACTAGAAAATATAGGTACCCCGGGTACTGATTCTAAGTTAGAGTATTCTGAATCTTTAAGAAGAGAGATTGAAAGATCTCTAAATACGCTTACAGAGAGACAATGTGATGTTATCAAGCTTTACTTCGGTATAGGAATAGAGCACCCAATGTCACTCGAAGACATCGGAGATAGATTTGGATTAACAAGAGAAAGAGTACGTCAGATTAAGGATAAAGCAATCAACAAATTAAGATCTGCATCAAGAAGCAAGTTGCTTAAGCACTATCTAGGCGTTTAGAATACAGTAAAAAGTAAAGATTTATATTATGGAGAGACTAACGTAAGTGGTCTCTCCATACTTTTATGTAGAGATATAAAAGTCTCTGTTCTCTGGATTCCCTCTATTTTTTGGATATTATCTGAGATTATTTTACGCAAATGGTCTGTACTTGTGGCCATTACCTTTGCGAAAATGCTATACGTGCCGGTTGTATAATGGGCCTCTACAACCTCTGGTATCATTCCTATTTGCTTAGATACTTCTTCGTATAGATTGCTTTTTTCTAAGTAGATTCCTAAAAATGCAGTAATGTCATAACCCAGCTTTGTATAGTCAACTTGCATCTGGGTATTCAAAATAATTCCTGCTTCAGTCATTTTTTTTATACGGACGTGTACCGTGCCAGCAGATATGTAAAGTTGTTTTCCTATTTCTGCATAAGTGATTTTTGCATCGTGCATCAGTTTGGATAGTATATTTATATCTGTCTCATCGACGACGTTGCTTTTCATAAGGCGAATTGTTTTGTAGAAATATGATGAATTCTATTTTTAAATATACCTAATTACAAAACATTATTTACCAGATAGGTTTTTAGCTTTGATGAGGCAAATGAATAACGCTTAATGCCAAGAGATTCAACATACAAAAAGACAAGATACTGGGAACCCTTCTTGATAGGTATATCAGCTGCTATAGGCTTGATCGCTGGGTACAGTATGGATTTCTCGCGAGGTGATTATTCACTTCTATCTAAAGACCTAACTAATACTTCTAATGTCATAAGTAGTGTTAAAGGGGATGGCAGAGTAGAGGAAATTATCAGATTTATAGAAAATAAGTATGTAGACTCTATAGAAACAGAACAGATGACTATCAGTCTGATAGATAAGATGCTGTCAGAATTAGATCCACATTCTAGTTATATAACCGCTGATGAGTTGGATGGACATAATGAAAGAATGCAAGGAGAATACCGAGGCATTGGTATAGAATCCATCAAGCTACAAGACACCTTTTACATATCTAAAATTCAACCTGGCGGACCTGCTGCTAAATCTGGGCTATCTATCGGTGATGCATTTATATCCTTGGAGGATAATGAAGTAGCAGGAAAGGATATCAGTTTCGATGAAATACGAAAACACCTGAAGTCTGAAAATAAGCAAAGTATAGATATCGAGATAATGAACCTGGATAGACAGATTCGCAATGTAACAGTAGAAATAGAAGAGATAGAAGTGCCATCAGCAAGTTTGTCTTATCTCATTAATCAGGAAACGGCTTACTTGAAATTATCTCGCTTTAGCGCGAATACCTATGAACAATTTATAGAATCAATTGAGAAATTTAAGGATGAAAGACAATCTCTGAATCTCATTTTGGATCTGAGAGATAATCCGGGAGGATTCTTACCTCAAGCAATCAAGATACTTTCTCAACTCTTCAAGGATAAGAACCAATTGCTTACTTATACAGAAGGACTTAATCAAAAGAAGAAAGAATTCAGGACAACAGGAAATTCGTTCTACAATATAGATAAGGTGGCCGTGCTGATAGACGAATTCTCCGCATCGGGCAGTGAAATTTTATCGGGTGCGATTCAGGATTGGGACCGAGGTATTGTTATAGGGCAGAACAGTTACGGGAAGGGCTTAGTACAAGAGATTTATCCACTTAAAAATGGAGGCGCACTCAGATTAACTGTGGCCAAATATTATACCCCAAGTGGTCGGTTGATTCAGAAATCCTATGCCAGTGAGAATAACACTTTTAGTGCTGATACAAATGTCTATCAGACTAAACTACTGTCTAGAGAAATGAGTAGTGGTGATGGGATAATCCCAGACCAATCCATCCCTTCCAATATCAAATTTGAGTGTTATGACTATTGGTATTACATTGATTTTTATCTACTCCATAAAATGAAAGCAGCCAAGAGTGCAGCCCTTGAGAAGGGCCAGTTGTCCAAGGAAGATTATAATCAGTTTGTATTAGAATACTTTGATGATGAATCCTCTGTTTCTAAAAGTGCAGGATGTAATGACAATCTGGAAGAAGAACTTTGGAACAGTTACCAAAAAATGCAACTTAATGACTTGGCATACATCCAGTTTCTGAATGTGAATGATGCTTATGTGCGGAAAGCCATGAATTTCATGCAGGATGAACGACCGACATTGGCCTACCTATCGGAGGAAAAATAATTCTCCTTCCTGACTGTATTTTATTATTCGAGACGATTGGACATTGTGATTGTCCTCTCGGCCAGTATAACAGACATAATCTACTTTGTTTTTAATTTCTTTGCTGATTTCGCCAAAAGTTTTAGGAGATGGTTCGCCTTGAATATTTGCACTAGTAGATATTATTGGTTTTCCCAGCATGGTGATTACTTCTCTGATTAAAGGGTGGCTGGTAATACGTATAGCAATGGTCCCATCTTTATGCGTGAGATACTGAGGCACATTTAGTGCCGCTTCATGGATGACGGTCAGCGGTTTATTGTGAAAGCTTAGGAGTGTCTCTATTCTAGGATGGAAATTCTTTATGTATTTTTTGAGATGTGCTATAGAGTCAACTAGGAGAATGCATGATTTGTCTAGGTCACGCTGCTTCAAGGTATAGATTCTAGAAACGGCTGATTGATTGAAAGCATTACAACTTATGCCCCAAATTGTATCCGTAGGACAAAGAATGATATTGCCGTTGTCAAGCAATTCTGATATACGATTTACGTTATCTAAGTAGTTTGGCATCGCGTGGTTTTGCTCATCTATGTTGGATTGTCGAAATTTTGCTTGATATATAACCTATGGTATTAGTCAAGACATCTGGACGCAAGATTATAAACGAGTTTAGATTAACTTTATTTCAGTATTTTTAAGTAAAGAATTGAAACGATTTATGAATAGATCCATTGGTAGCAAGATCATATTGTTGTGCTTTTTTTGTTTTTCATTTAGTGCTGCCAATTCAGCTCACATAGTAGGAGGGGATGTAACTTATACATTCACAGGTTTCAATGCAGATACCACTGTAGCCAATTACAGGGTTAATTTCACTATATATCGAGATGCTTTAGGTGGTGGTGCTGATTTTGACCCACCAAATTTGGCTTTCTTTGGTATATTCGAGGAGGTTTCTCCTAATAACTGGCAACTGGTCAGAGAGTTTAATGGCATAGACCACACTACACCAGTTCGTATTACACCAAATGATGATCCCTGTGTTATAGAACCTCTCGGGTCAGTCTCTGTAGAAGAAGCCTCATATATTTTTCCTATCTCACTTCCTATCATAGATAGAAATTATATGATAAGCTATCAACGGTGCTGCAGAAATGAGACAGTAAGTAACTTGATAGCTCCAGGGGATACAGGCGCCGCATTTGATGTTATAATTACGCCTCAAGCGCAACGAGAAGGAAATTCCAGTCCTACTTTCGATGAGTTTCCACCAATATTCATATGTGCTGGTTTCCCTATTAGTGTAGACCAGTCAGCTTCAGACGCTGATGGTGACTTATTACAGTATACATTTTGCCATCCATTTACAGCTGGAGGCACATTGGATGCCAATGCACCTGCTGGAGGTATGGGCGGTTGCTGCGATTGTGTAAGGCCTATGCCAGGTATTTGTGAACCACCATTTGATAATGTAACTTTTTTTCCTCCTTTTAGCATGTCCCAGCCCCTTGGAGGGGACCCAGTGGTGTCTATAGATCCTAATACAGGGATTATAACTGGGACGCCAAATGCCACAGGTCAATTTGTCGTAGGAGTATGCGTGGAAGAATTTCGTAATGGCGTCTCCATTGGAAAAATAAGAAGAGACTTCCAGTTTAACGTCCTTACATGTAACAGACAAGTGGATGCATCTGTGGCCTCTACCGACGTAGAACAAGGCGTGGATGGAGAGACTACTTTTGTTATTATGTCTTGCGGGGACACTACCTTAACTGTAAGAAATACAAGTACCGATGTCAATTTTATTAGGACTATAGATTGGGAATTCTTTGATGATGGCAATCTGTTTTTTTCACAGTCAGGTGGGACGGATATGGCTGATGCGGACGTGACGTTTCCTGGTCTAGGGGTTTATACAGGTATGCTTGTCGCTAATCTAGGCTTGGAATGTTCAGATACAGCTTTCTTCAGAGTAGATTTGTTTCCAGCGATTGAAGGGGATTATGTATTTGATTTCGATACTTGTGTGGCGGGTCCTGTAATGTTTACAGACCAGTCTAGCACAGGTGGAGATATGCTGGTAGGCTGGGACTGGGAATTTGAACCAGGGTCTAACTCTAGCGTACAGAATCCCATGTTCGAATATGATACGCCTGGTTCTATGGAAGTGACCCTGATTGTAGAGGATAATAATGAATGCATGGATACCACTACACAGATCGTAGACTATTTCCCAGCTCCGGAGACCATTGTAGTGGAGCCTTCTAATTTTATAGGCTGTGTGCCAGCAACAATTTTATTTGAGAATCTATCATTTCCTATAGATTCTACATACGATATATTATGGGATTTTGGAGATGGCGGTACAGATACATTAGTGAGTCCTACCTATACTTATCTAGAACCAGGAGATTTCGCTGTCTCATTATCTATAGTTTCTCCTATAGGCTGTGCGGTGGAACGTGATTTTGGTGAGCTTATCAGTATCCAAGAATCACCAGATGCAGCCTTTGATTGTGAGCCTGACCAACTAACCAATTTTAATCGTACAGCCAGCTTTACTGACCTGACAGATATTGCTGGTGCTTGGTCTTGGGATTTTGGAGGAGTTGGTTCTTCTTTTTTGCAGAACCCAACGTTCACATTTCCTGATACTGGGGTATTTAGAGTAAGATTGACTGCTTTCCATCCAATCACAAATTGTCCTGACACTGCTTCTAAGTTAATAGATGTTATTCCAGTTGTAGAATTTCATTTTCCGAATGCATTTACCCCTAATGGCGATGCATCCAATGATCTCTTCTTAGGCAATGGGTTTGCTGATGGGTTAAGGGATTTTGAGCTGACGATATGGAATAGATGGGGGCAATTAATTTTTCAGACAAATGACCCTAGAGAAGGATGGAATGGTCGGGAATTCAATAATGGCAAACAATCACCGCAAGGGGTTTATATCTTCAAATCCACCTACTTTAGCCCAAGGGGTGATAATTTAATGCAAGAAGGGCATATTACTTTGGTAAGGTAGTCGCTTAAAATCAAGGCATTCTTTCAATACTTGCATTTATTTGCTTAAAAGTTTTACCTTTGCAGCCCTAAATTAATCATCACTTTACTGCATTTGCTATGGATTTGATCAATTACGTACACGAACAAATAACTCCCAAATCTGAATTCCCTGATTTCAAACCAGGTGATAATGTAGATGTAAGCTATAAGATTATAGAGGGAGCAAAGGAGAGAATCCAATCTTTCAAGGGAAATGTATTACAAATCAACGGTGAAGGAAGTACAAAGACTTTCACAGTCAGAAAGATGTCAAGCGGCGTTGGTGTAGAAAGAATATTTCCTATCTCTAGTCCTTCTATTGTCGGCATCAAGATTCTAAAAAAAGGTAAAGTAAGAAGAGCAAAACTCTTTTACCTTAGAAAATTAGTTGGTAAGAAAGCTAAGATTAAGGAAAGAAAAATGGTGAAAAAGTAACTTTCTTGCATTTTCCATTCTAATTAAGTCTGTATCATTTCCGTCTATTTCCTATATTGGGGATTACCATGATGGTTATATATGTTAAAGGATAGTAAGTATCTCGTTGCCTATGTGATACCTCTGATAACAATCTGTTGTTTATACAGCACAGGTTGGCTCTGTTATGCCACATTAATAGTGATTTTCGTCTTTATTCCCCTAATGGAACCATTATTCCCACTAAGTGCAGACAATTTAGAGTCATCTAAGATTGATGCTTATAAGGCAAATAAGTTTTTTGATTGGATGTTGTATTTAAATGTTCCAATCATATATCTAATTATCGTGCTATACCTTCTCAGGTTGTCGAGTGTTGACTACTCGTATACTGACCGAATAGGTCTCATGCTTTCTGTAGGGATAATGATGGGAACAGGAATAAATGTAGCTCATGAGCTAGGACATAAGAAGGAGTGGTACAAGAAGTTGTTAGCTAAATCATTGCTGCTACCATGTCAATATCTCCATTTTATCATAGAGCATAATCATGGTCACCATAAGTTTGTAGCGACCGATCACGATCCGGCAAGTGCAAGAAAAAATGAAGTAGTCTATTTCTTCTGGATTAGATCTATGATATTTTCATACCTAAGTGCATGGAAAATAGAGGCTACTAGACTAGACAGGCAGGGCCAAGGTAGGTGGACTTTAAAGAATCAAATGATACAATTCTTATTTACTCAAGTCCTACTGATATTCTTAATTTTATCTTTATTTGGAATGAATATTACCTTGTACTATCTAGGAAGTGCCTTGGTATCCGTGTTATTGCTGGAGACTATAAATTATATAGAGCATTATGCCTTGAGAAGGGAGAAGAAAGCAAACGGCAAATATGAAAGAGTTATGCCAAAGCATTCTTGGAATTCAGATCATCAGTTAGGCAGAATATTGTTATACGAATTGACGAGACATTCTGATCATCACTTTCTTGCCAATAAAAAATATCAGTTATTAGATCATCATGATGAGGCTAAACAATTACCTTTTGGATACCCGACCTCTATGCTTTTATCTTTGTGTCCGCCAATATGGTTTAAAATTATGAACTCGAGAATCTGATTATAGATGAGAAGTGGATTGAATTATATCAGAAAATATACGCTGTACCTGTTAAGTATATACTTGGCGATTGGAATTATATCTTGTCGTCCTGATGCGAAAACTTCACCTTTAGACCTCCAACTTTCTAGTTTCAATGGAGAATGGCGAATGGATACAGCTTATAAGGATGGCAAGCAGACGAAACTTTTGGATAATGCATTCTTTAAATTCGATAGTTTGGGTAATTTCAGCACTAATATTCAAGGAGATAATACACTTTTCCCATTTGAGCTAAAAGGCAATACTGTGCATGTAGATGGCGGTAAACCAAATAAATATAATGTCCTTGTACTGACTTCTGACACATTGATAATGGCAACAAGATTGAGAAACTTTGATTTTAAATTTGTTGCACTCAAAGTATCTCCAGAGTGACCTGAAAATATATCTAAATGACATCTGTCAAGCATATTCTTACGCTTTCATTTTTACTAGTTAGCTTTGTTTTATCTGCAATAAACGTAAGCATCACCACGCTTTCATTCAACCAAGAAGGACCTTACCTCGAAATATATAGTAGAGTCATAGGAAATTCAGTTCAGTTCGTCCCTGCCAAGATTGGGAGCAGTGTGCTTAAAGCCAATATCGAATTTCTGCTGGTTCTAAAACAGGATAAAGAAGTGATTACTGCCGATAAGTTTATAATGGCTAGTCCTTTGCTAGAAACACCAGGGGATTTCTGGGATTTAAGGAGATACTCTATCAATCCAGGAGAATACAATCTCGAATTGAGTTACGTGGATAAGAATAACATTTCTGATACATTGGTCTACAAAGAAAATCTAGTTATAGAAGGAGAAAATGAGAATGTCTACAGTTCTGACTTGCTCCTGTTGTCTGATATTTCGTCAGAGCAAGATGCGTACGCTTTCCAAAAGGCAGGATTTAGTTTCGAGCCGCTTACCTATAATATGTTTGACTCCAAAGATGAAACTTTAATTTTCTATACTGAGCTCTATAATATTCCACAAGATTCAGCAAGCTATTATTACAGCTTCGTTATCAAGGATAATGAGAGTGGAGATTTTGTGACGAAGCCAGGTTTTAAAAAGCTAGGTACTGCACCTGACCAGCAGATAATGGAGGACTTTTCTATTTCTGATTTCAAAAGTGGTAATTACGAATTAGAGTTTGAAGTAAAAGATAAAGCGATGACAAGCCAATACAAATCAGTGTCACACTTTGCAGTCTATCATCCGCTAGTAGATTATCGTTCTACAATTAAGGAGGATGAAACCTATGAGACTTCTTTCGTCCAGATTCTGAGTGAAGGAGAAATCAATTATGGACTTAAAGCTATCTTTCCCAGAGTTACAGGAGATTATTCTGGATTATTAGCAGAACTAATTTGGACTGACGATGTAGAAGCAAAAAGATATTTTTTATATAATTTTTGGTCACAATTCTCAAAGGACAACGCTTCCGCAGTCTATAATAAGTATATGGAAGTCGCTAAAGCAGTCGACTTAAAATTTTATAACAGTGTCGGACATGGGTTTGAGTCAGATAGGGGATATATCTTTTTGAAATATGGACAACCTGATGATGTAGTGAGTGTAGAAGATGAACCCTCGGCACCGCCTTACGAGATTTGGCTTTATAACTTCCTCGAAGAGACTAAACAACCGAATGTTAAGTTTCTTTTTTACAACCCATCCATAGTAACTAACGACTACGTCTTATTGCATTCGACCTGTAGAGGTGAAATCAATAATCCCCAATGGGAAATAAAACTTTATGAAGATGATAGAGATGCACCTATCGGGCATAGCATAGAAGCCACTGATGTGCAAGATGGGTTTAATCGAAATGCAAGAAGATATTTCTCAGACTTTTAGAGATGTCTATCCCTATAACCTCACTTAATGTTCTTGTAGTCCAACCCCAATTGGAATGGCATAATCCAGAAGCTAATATTCTGGCCGTACAGAATATAATAGCCAAGCATGGTAAAACTGACCTTATAGTATTACCTGAAATGTGGTCATCTGGGTATACAATTATGGCGCATAAGTCTCATCAAGCCACAGAAGAATGTATCAAAAAGATGCAAGATTGGGCCATCGAGAAAGAGGCACTGGTCATCGGTTCCCTAATAACTAAGGAAGGAGACACTTACTATAACCGAGCTTATCTTATAGATAGTAATGGCATTCAGGCCGTATATGATAAGAGACACCTTTTCGGCTTTGCAGGAGAAGATAGGGTATTTAGTCAGGGCACTAAACAGTTGTTATACAACTATAAAGATTGGCGGTTATGTATCAATATATGCTATGACTTAAGATTTCCAGTGTGGAGTAGAAATACTTCTGATTATGATGTGTTAATCTATGTTGCTAATTGGCCAGATAAGCGCATACTTGCTTGGCAAACGTTGTTAAGAGCTAGAGCAATAGAAAACCAAAGCTTTGTAATAGGATGTAATTGTGTCGGTGAAGATGCATGGCATAACACATACTCTGGCCAATCTGCGATACTGTCGCCCAGAGCACAAGAATTTAAAGTACTTGCAGGAAAAGATGGAGGTTTATCCGCCATTCTTAATAAAAAGGACTTGGAGACCGTACGAAAAACGCTTCCCTTTCTCAAGGATAGAGATGAATTCACACTGAAGGACATTTCAGAGTGATTTGGCATCAAATTGCGACTGAGTATAAATTCATTTCAACCTCCTTCAGATACCATTGTTACTTCAGATATTGATTACATTTGGACCTTCGAATTTACCCTTCTTAAATAAAGGTGATAATACATAGTATGAGAAATGAAAACTTGAAAATGAGGTCTCTCTTTACACTACTTTCTTTTATTTGTATGGCTTTGGTGCCAGCCACCTTGTCTTCGCAGGTAGGAAGTATAAGAGGACACGTCTATGATGCATCTAATGGAGAACCTATCATCTTTGCCAATCTTGTAATAGAAGGCACTACAATAGGGGGTAATTCTGATGAGCAAGGTTTTTTCACTTTGACCGACATACCTGTCGGAGAACAAAATCTGATAGTCAGTTACATTGGATATGAGGACATAACAACCCTCGTATCGGTAAAAGAAAGCAGTATCAACTATTATAAAGTAGAAATTTCTCCTGGTGGAATACAACTTGGAGCGGTTGATATATCTGCTGAAAGACAACAAGCCAGAACAGAAGTTAGGATAAGTAAACTTCAAGTATCCAAGAAACAAATCAAAGCTTTACCATCTACTGGAGGTGATGCAGACTTGCTTCAGTATTTACAGGTTTTACCTGGGGTAATCTCTACAGGTGACCAAGGTGGTCAGTTATTTATTAGAGGGGGGTCTCCTGTACAGAATAAGATTCTTTTGGATGGGTTGACCATTTATAATCCATTTCATTCCATAGGTCTCTTCTCTACTTTTGAAACCGAGATAATTAGAAATGTAGATGTACTTACTGGTGCTTTCAATGCAGATCATGGTGGAAGAATATCAGCCGTAGTAGATATAAATACTCGAGAAGGCAATTCAAAAAGGTTAGGTGGACAAGTATCCATAAGTCCATTTATGGGGAAAGCGCTTTTGGAAGGACCATTAACTAAAGATGGGAATTTGTCTTTTATCGCAACAGGTAAACGTTCTATAATCGATGAGACTTCTAGATCCATCTATTCCTATGCTACAGCGAATGATACTATTGGTTTGCCATTTGGTTTCACTGACTTATATGGGAAGCTATCTTATGTAGCGGATAATGGAAGTAAGTTCAATTTCTTTGCATTCAATTTTGATGATTTTTTCAGAGATCCTCAAGTGTCCACTATTGAATGGAATAATAGAGGGGGCGGTTTGACTTTCGATCTATTACCGAATGCTAGTGCATTGACCTTGGATGGACTGATAGGGGCGAGCACTTATGAAATCGGCATTTTGGATGGTTCCCCAAGAGAAAGTAGGATAAGAGAACTCAATTTGGCGATTAATTTTAAATATCTAACGAATGAGTCTTCTGTAAGATATGGCATAGACATAAAGAGTATACAAACAGAGTTTGATTTTACTAATCCATTCAATGTTCCTTTAAGTCAAAACCAGAGTACAACTGAGATAGCAGGATTTCTAAAGTACAGAAAGGCTTGGGATAAATTAGTCATTGAGCCAGGAATTAGAATTCAATTTTATGCCTCATTGGGAGAATTTTCACCAGAACCAAGATTAGGGATAAAGTGGAATATATCGGATGATATTAGACTGAAAGCAGGTGGTGGACTCTACTCACAGAATCTTATATCTACCTCTAATGAAAGAGATGTTGTCAATCTATTCAATGGGTTCATCTCTGGACCTCAGACTACATTCCTCGACTTAGAAGGTAATCCAGTAGATACTAGGTTACAAACTTCTACTCACGGTCTTCTAGGAATAGAAAAAGATATAGGTAAGAATTTACAACTCAATATAGAAGGCTATTTCAAAGACTTTACTCAACTAATTGTAGTTAATAGAAATAAACAGATTTCTTCAGATTCAGATTTTGCAACCGAAATAGGACAGGCCTATGGTGTTGATTTTTCTGCAAAGTATGAGATACCTAAATTTTACCTGTGGGCAACCTACTCTTTGAGTTTTGTAGATAGATTTGATGGTGAGCAAGAGTTCCCTACTTTGTTTGATAGACGGCATAATGTGAACTTCTTAGCCTCTTATACGATGGGTGAGAAAAATGATTTATTGCTAAGTCTTAGATGGAATATGGGTAGTGGATTCCCATTCACCCAGACACGAGGGTTCTATAACCTAAATCAATTTGAGCAAGGAGTTTCTACGACTTTTGAAACGGATAATCCTGATTCTGTAGGTATAATCTTTTCTGATGCCAGAAATGGTGGTAGACTTCCTTTCTTTCACAGACTTGATGTTTCAGCTCAGAAGACTTTTCACTTGAAGGATAACACTAATTTTGAAGTTGTTGCGAGCATCACTAATGTTTATGATAGAGCTAACATTTTCTTCTTTGATAGGGTAGAATTCGATCGTGTAGACCAATTACCTATTATTCCATCCATAGCAGTAAGATTTAATTATTAGTGAAAATTTCAACAAAGTTAGGTTTAATGCGTTCTTATGATTATTGGCAGGAAAGTCTATAATCTTAAAAATCATATCTAACTTATAAGCTTGGGTTATTCATACCCTGTGGAAAAGTTCTCCCTAGCGGTCTTCTAGTAGTTATTAGCTTAGCATTGATTTCTCATTCTAAGATATTTCAATGATTAACTACATCAATACCATTCCTAGTGCTTTTTCATTACACCATATATCCAGAAAGGAAACGGAGGATGATAAGGTCAGACTCAAAGAAAATCCCGTCTCGATAGAAAATAATCTGACCAAAGAATTGATGCTTAAGTATCTTCTGAGTGGATTCAAAGAGCCGGCCTACTACAAATTCAATTTCTCATCTGGCAACATAGAGGAAAACCCAATTTATAAGTATGCCGAGGAAATTTTCGATGATCAATCCCTTTTGCATGCGTACTCTCAAAAGATAGCTCAGTATCTATATTTTCATTCTGCCCATCCTAATATCAGAGAAGGGGTGCTGATAATGTGCTATTTCAAGGATTTATTATTAGAGGATGAAATGCTTGATGCTGTCGGCATATTTAAAGCTGAAACCAAAACAGATTTCCTACAACTTATAGAATCTAAATCTAGCTATGACGTAGATACCTTGAAGGGATTGGCAAGTAATAGCTTGGATAAAGGATGTCTTATATTTAATACCAGCAAAGGAAGTGGATATAAAGTATGCATTCTGGACAAGGCAAATAGCAGTGAGGCTTTCTACTGGACCAATGATTTTCTGAATGTGGTAGAACGAGAAGACGACTACCAATTTACGAAACACTACATACAACTGACTAAAGACTACGTAGAGGGTAAGCGGAAGTTATCTGATGATTTCAATAAGCAAGATGAGATATCGGTCATGAATGCTTCAGAGAATTACTTTAAAGGTAATGAGGTCTTTAGCGAAGAAGAATATTTAGAAGAGGTATTAGGAGGTGAGTTGGTTGATGATTTTTCTAATTTCAAACGTGAAGTCCAATCTAGTAGTGGGTTCTCACTTCAGCCCCAATTTGATATTTCAGAAGCAGCCGTCAAAAGAAAGAATAAAGTTTTCAAATCTGTGATTAAGCTTGATTCGAATTTCCATATATACATTCACGGTGATAGAACAAAGATTGAAAGAGGTGAAGATGATTTTGGAAGAAAGTATTACAAACTATACTACGATACCGAAAACTAGCAAAAGAAATAGGCTTTATGTGAATACGCATCTAGAGACGTTCTAATTTCTGTTTCTGCACCTTTCTGGCTAACGGCAACAATAACTTGGCAACTATGGATCTGAGAAAGCAAGTCCGTAGACTCCAGAGTGATATCATAAATGTTGTGGCCTATTTTATTTTTATTATTACAAATCCACCTGAAGGGGATAGCTAGCTGGGTTAATTGCTGTGCTATATTTTTGCCTTTCTTTCCAGCACCCCACAACACAAGCATCCGTGAACTTACCAAATCTTGCTCTAGAAAATAACTGACTTTCATCTTGGTGAATGAATTATCTCTATAGTTTTCATCATTGCGAGAAGCTCTGCTAGGATGATCACGCCACAAGTGGGTTGTAGTCTGCGCAGCTATAATCTTGTATCGTGCCCGCCGCCATTCAAACAACAAACTGTAATCTTCTGGATACATTTTTACGTCAAATCCACCACACTTATAGAAATCATCCAGGTACATCAACCAATTAGCGGATGCCACACTGCATTCTTTGTAGATTTCATCATAATGTGATTGAGAAGAGGAGAGCTTGTTCAGCCAGTTCATGTAATTGATGTAACCTTCGCCCAGCGCTGTATCTGAGAAATATTCCACCATACCAGTGACGATGGTTTGTCTGCCCGAATTTACTAACAGTTTACATAGGTTTTCTAACTTATCGGGAGGCATGAGGTCATCTGCATCCATTCTACTAATCATTTCCCCACTACAGTATGTGCTTGCTTTAATGAGTGCAGGCGTTATGCCAACGCCTTCATTATTATGCCATTGAATTCGTGGGTCATCATTAGATATTTCTTTCAGTAGTGCTGTGGTATTGTCAGTGCTATGGTCATTGATTATAATCAGCTCCCAGTTAGTCCAAGTCTGACTTAGGATGGAGTTTATGCATGCTTTCAGATAAGGCATCCCATTCCGGACAGGCATGACTAGGCTGATTTTATGTTCATCTTTTTTGTAGGCCTTTGGCATGTTGCTCATTTATAGACATAATATCTGAAGAGCGGAAACGATACAAATATGCCGATTAGGATGGCTATAAAAATTTTAGAAATCATATAGTGGAAATCCATCACTTCAGTAAAAAAATAAATGCCTCCCATATTTAGGAGTAGAATAAAAACACTTACCAGACCATATTTTATAGCTTGTGTCTGCCATTTTTTATCAGTTCTTTTGAAGGCCCAATTCCTCTGTATGAGAAATCCTACAACCGCACCTAAGCCACTCGCTACTCCAGCAGATACTACGTAATAGATTCCAAAGATATCGGTGAGAAGGGAAAGACTAACAAAGTCCACGGCTGTTGCAAGAAAAGATCCCATTTGGGATTTTACAAGAGATTTCCAAAAAGGGACCCGTGGAGAACTGTTCATGTTATATCCTAAAAGGGTATAAATCTAATGATAAGATGCAAACAGATGCAGGCGTACACACCTGCTAAGACATCATCCAACATCACACCAGTACCTCCTTTTATTTTAGTGTCCAGATATCTAATTCCTAAGGGCTTGAGAATATCAAAAAATCTAAAGAGTATAAATGCAGCTAGTAAATATTTGGGTTCTACTGGGACTAAGAACATCGTTATAAGATAACCTACAAACTCATCTATTACGACCTTAGAAGGGTCATCACCCCACTCAGGTATAACATGATCTGTACTCCAAATACCTACTAAAGCACAAATGAGTGTGACGCTAACTAATAAGGGAAGAGATAATGTAATGCCAAATATGTTTAGCAGAAGGAAGAAAATGACAGCGCCTATTGTACCGAAAGTTCCGGGTGCAATAGGCGCATATCCTAAGCCCATAACTGTTGCTATGGCTTTATGAAATTGAATCATGAACTATGCTTCATAGTCCTGTCCAAGGTAATCAAGGAGTTCATGTCCTCCAATGTATCGTAGCGTATTTTCCAACTTAGCTAATTGCTTGAAAATATCGTGTATAGGAAATCTTCCTGTCGGAGCCTGTGGTGATTTGAGATAAAAAGATAACCACTCTTGGATACCAGACATTCCAGATCGCTTAGCTAGATCCAAGAATATAGCCAAATCTAATACGATAGGTGCAGCCAATATAGAATCACGACATAAGAAATCTACCTTTATCTGCATAGGATAATCTAACCATCCTTTGATATCGATATTGTCCCATCCTTCCTTATTATCGCCACGAGGAGGATAATAGTTGATTCTTACTTTATGGTAAAAATCCTTGTAGAGTTCTGGATACAACTTTGGTTCAAGGATTTGTTCCAAGACACCTAGCTTAGATACTTCTTTAGTTTTAAAATTGTCTGGGTCGTCTAGTACTTCTCCATCTCTGTTACCAAGGATGTTCGTAGAAAACCATCCCTCTATCCCTAGTGCTCTGGCTTTGAATCCGGGAGCTAGGATTGTTTTCATAAGGGTTTGTCCTGTCTTGAAGTCTTTTCCAGCAATAGGTGTACCTGTCTTTTTAGCTAAGTCTACCAGTGCCGGCACATCACAAGATAAATTCGGTGCACCATTAGCATATGGAATACCCATCTTGATAGCAGCATAAGCATATATCATGCTCGGTGCTATTTGCTTACTATTTTTCATTAAGCCTTTTTCAAAGGCTTCAATGGTTTGGTGTACAGCAGACTCTTCTATATAGATTTCTGTAGACCCACACCATACCATGACGAGTCTGTTACATTTGTTTGCTTTCTTGAAACGTCTTATATCAGCCATTACAGCCTTAGCCAAGTCCATTTTTGTTTTGGCCTTTTTGACGTGAGTACCATTTAGTTTCTTGACATATTTCTTGTCAAAAACGGCCTTCATCGGCTTAATCTTAGAAAGTGGTACTTTTAATTTATCCAACAAGTTTTTATCCAATACATCTGCATGAACTGCTGCCTCATACATGTTGTCTTTAAAGATATCCCAACCGCCGAAGGCTACTTTGTTGAGATCCTGCAAAGGGACAACATCACTTATCATTGGAATTTTCTTCTTGGTTCTCTTGCCTATTCTGATTCGGCCCATTTGTGTTAGTGAACCTACAGGATTAGCTAAGCCTTTGTTTATAGCCATGACCCCTGCGATAAAGGTAGTTGCCACAGCGCCCATTCCTGGCGTTAGAATTCCTAGCTTTCCTACTGGTTGGGCTGCCAATCCTTTTATGGCTTTGGAACCTCTTTTAGTGGTTTTAATAGATCTTTTCTTTGAAGCTGATTGTTTAGCTGCCATTTGAAACTTTTATAGTAATTTATTTTCTTGACACCAGGCGATAGTTTCTTTAAGCCCATCACTTAAGGTATAAGAAGGTGCGAAGTTAAAATCTTTTTTTAAGTCCTTAGTATCTACAGCAAAGGACCTCGCAAAATATTCTTTGACTTTATTCTGATTGAGTATAGGAACTTCTCCTTTTAGCTTTCCAATGTGCTCACTAAAGAAAGCCGCCAATTTCATTATAGAAAATGGAATTGTGATTTTTTTTAGTTTTTTACCTAGGATATTTCCTACCTCCTTATTGAATTCATGTATGGGATAAATTTCTCCATCACTGACAAAGTATGACTTTTGGACAGCATCCGCATTCAATGCATCAATGATAAGCTTTGCCATATCTTTTACATAGATGAAACTTGCATCCATATTTCCTTTGCCGATTTTCGCCGAGATGCCAAATTTCGCAGCTTTGTATACATCTAACATAGCTGAATCTCTAGGCCCAAATACTGCTGTAGGTCTGAAAATCAAGTATGGAATCATACGAAACCCCTGCACAAATTGCTCAGCTTGTAACTTAGACTCTCCATACCAAGTCACTGGATGAGGCGTGCTTTCATGATCTAAAATTTGCTTGACTTGGTAATTTGCAGGTCCATGGGAAGCCAAGCTACTGATTAGAATTAGCTTTTTAGGAATAACATTTTCTTCCAGAATAATTTTGCATAATTTTCTGACATAGCTTGCATTGACTTTGAAGTATGTAGCTCGGTCTTTAGCAATGGTCAGTCCAGCATTTAATACTATGTAGTCAAATGCTTCAGATCTCAATTTTTCTCTTAACTGGTCTTCTTTATTAAAGTCATAATAGAAAAAATGAATACGGGGATCGGTCAAGTACTTAAGGTTAGAGGACTTCCTTACGCCGGCATAGACATGAAAGTTCTGTCTGATGGCCTCTTCCACCAACCAACTGCCTAAGAAGCCATTAGCACCTGTAATAAGGAGTTTTGATGCCATGGTTAAGTCAGATTGCACTTATAGATTCGATAAGTCTTATACCTCTTGGCATTTAACTTTTCAGCTGAGGCAATCATATTTGTATTCGATTCGAGGATCCAAGAAGCTTCTCCGCCATGTAACCCCATCTCCTCAGCAGTCATAATGTTCCTTGCAAAAAACAAAGCTTCTATACCTAGGCGACGATAATCTTCTATGACACCCATCGTAATAATTCTGACCCGGGACACAGACTTCTTTTTCATCAGTAATTTGAAGACATTGAATGGAAAGAGTCTGCCTTTTTTGAATCCTTTAGTAATTTCATTGATGTTTGGCAGAGAGATGGAAAACCCAACTGCTTCACCATTGTGCTCCGCTATATAACAGAATCTTTCATCAGCTATCATTTTCAGTTCTGAAATCATGAAGTCCATTTCAGTCCTAGACATGGGGACAAAACCCCAGTTTTTCTCCCATGCTATGTTATAAACTTTATGAATCGCTTCTGCTTCTTGTTTTATTTTTTTAATAGAAATATTTCGAAGTGTAATACCTCTCCGCTTAAGCCTCTCTACTATAAGGTCGTGCATCTTGACCGATTTCTGCGAGACAGATGCTGTCGGCATATAATATGCATATAGATCCATTTCTTTTTCTAAACCAATCGAAGATTGGATTTTATCATAGTAGGGCTTGTTATATGTCATCATAATGAGCGGAGAACTATCGAAGCCATCCACTAATGTAGCAGCCGTTTCATTGGTCGAAAAATTGACAGGTCCCATTAGGGTATCGTAGTTTTCTTCCTTAAGATGTGCTTTCACTTTATCTAATAGTGCTTCTGCAACTTCCTTAGATTCTATATAATCAAAGAACCCAAAGAACCCAATGTTGGAATTATGGTATGTATTGTATCGCGGATTTTTTATGGCAGCTATCCGCCCGACTATCTTGTTATTTTGCCACGCTAGAAAGCAAATTACAGATCCTTCTTTGTGGAATGGGTGTTTGTTTGGGTTAAGCAAGTCTTTCTGCGCCATAAACAGTTCAGGCACATAATGTGCATCTCCCGCATATAAATCATGAGGAAAATCAATAAATTGATGAAGTTCTTTTTTGCTTTGTGTCTCTCTTATTTCGAGACTCATGCATGTGTTTTTTCCTGATTGAAGACACCAATTTCTTTCGAAATAGAATAAATCTTGTCTATAGATTCCTCTATCTGAGATTTAGTATGTGTCGCCATCAAGGAGTATCTAAGCAGAGATGAAGTACTTGGTACTGCTGGAGATACTACTGGATTAACAAAAACTCCTTGATCTAGTAGCTTTTTAGTAAGGCTAAATGTTTTGAAATCATCTCTTATCATGATAGGGATGATAGGTGTAACAGTATGACCAGTATCAAAACCTGCCTCTTTGAGCAGCTTCATTGCATAATGTGTATTCTCCCATAACTTGTCTAATCGCTCAGGCTCTTCCTGTATCAAATCAAGTGCTGCGATAACAGAGGCCGCATTACCAGGTGCTATGCTTGCACTGAAAATAAGGGACCTTGCATTATGTTTTAGATAGTTAATCGTTGGCTTATCTGCCGCTACAAACCCGCCTATAGATGCTAATGACTTACTGAAAGTACCCATAATCATATCCACATCAGCAGTTAGACTAAAGTGCTCAGCTGTACCTTTACCTCCTTTACCTAATACGCCAAGGCCATGCGCATCATCCAAAAAGATACAAGCATCATATTTCTTAGCTAATCGAACAATCTCTGGTAAGTTACATACATCACCTTCCATACTAAAAACACCATCTACCGCAATCAATTTTATGCGTTCAGGCTCACATTTTGCTAGAAGCTTTTCTAAAGCTTCCATATCATTATGCTTATACTTCCAGTGTTTGCTGGCGTAACTCAGTCTAGCACCATCTATGATACAGGCATGATCAAGATCATCTGTAATTATGTAGTCATGTCTCCCAGGGATAGAAGAAATCACCCCTAAGTTTACCTGGAAACCTGTACTGAAGACTAATGCTTCTTCCTTTCCGACAAAGTTTGCTAACTTTTCCTCTAGTTCTAAATGGATATCTAAGGTGCCATTTAAAAAACGAGACCCTGCACAGCCAGATCCATATTTGTCTATGGCTTTCTTTGAGGCCTCTTTAAGACGAGGATGATTGGTCAGACCCAGATAACTGTTTGAACCAAACATAAGCACATCCTTACCTTTGATTTTAACAACTGTGTCTTGTTCAGATTCAATTGTTCGGAAGTATGGATATACTCCTAACTCTTGTACTTTTTGTGGCTGAGTATAAGCAGCCATTTTCTTTCTCAGGGGCATAGGTAAAATATACTTTTCAGCTAATGAATTTCTTAGTGTTCTTGTACCAATTAGGTGCAAAACTACTATTTACAGTTGTTTCGACTAGAAAAATACCAATAATAGCACACCCAATCCCCATTATTACATCAATTAAATAGTGGTGATTGGAGTAAATAGCACCAAACCAGATACATAACAGGCTGATAATGAATATAGTAGATAAAATTTTGTTCTTATATTTTAGACTGTAATAACTTAAAATAAGTGGAAAAGCGGCATGCATAGATGGCAATGCACCGAAGGTATTTGTCCCTTGGCTATACATGCCAGCATATAACCCAAATCCTATCATGTCGTCAAATCTGGACAATCCTGCAGGCTCACCACCAGCATCTAGTATAATCTCAGCACCATATTTGAAGTAATACCAAGGTGGAGCTGCAGGCAGTAAGATGTATATTATAAACCCAAATATATTGGCGACAAGGAAGCAGGTCCAAAAATCAAATGTCAACTTTCGCTGACCAGAAAAAAAAGTTATTAAGCCAAATAGAATAGGGAAGGGCGCCCAAGTGATATAAAACAATCCTGATATCAAATCAAAAAACCAATTGATATGTTGATTGAAGTATTCACATAAGGATACTTTCACGCCATCAACCTGCACACCGAACCAGGCGACTTCTAACTCGTACAGCCCTTCATTTATTACTTTAAATGGATTATAGTCATGAAGAATCTTGAGTGAATTATAGCATATCAGATAGATGAAAAAAGGACTAAAGGCAATGGCCAATTTCCTGCTCTTTGGTGTTGCATAAAATAAGCCCACTATAAGCAGGTAGAATAATACAGCGATTGTATCTATACCCACAGCTAAGCCATTCCACAACCAATACAGAAGTGAAAATATCAATCCAAAAACTAACCAGTTTTTGGAAAATCTGGAATCAAAACTACTTGACATGAGATTCTTACAGAAGTACTTTACTGTATGTAGGCAATTTAGATTTAAGGTCTAAACCATAAAATTCTATGTATTTGACCTGAGGGAAAACACCGAAATCTTCTGCATATACGTAGATATTAGATATCATACTCATTCTGCCATTCAGTTTGGTGTGGACATGGTATTCGCCCTCTTCATTTTTCCCAATGTAAAATTCTTGTTGTTCATAGGAAACCATGTGGAAACGGCAACTTTCATTGTTGATCTTTTTGCTTTTGTAGCCAAACGCTAATTTGTTTTGGATTTGATTCAGAGATTTTGCTACACCACCTTCTGTATAATTGACCCAGTAAACGTCCATCGGATACTCTTCATTTAGAAAGCCATCCTTGGTTTGGTTGATGACGTATACAACTGTATTTTGATTTAGATTTCTTTGGATGTAAAATAATAAACCGTCTATCCTGGGCACTGGGTAAGTTTCAGGAAGACCAATTTCCCCATGAAGGGTCTTTCTAGGTTTTATTTTTTTAAAGTTATCCAACATCTTCTCCCAAAATTAAAATTATATACTCACTTATAGCTTTGATTAGCTATTATATTCCAGATTCAATCATCATGTTATCATCTAACGTAGATTAAACAGTCTACATCATGAGTTGTTTTCTGGAGTAATATAATCTTCTCAATGCGGTAATATTTGCTGAAAAGGCAAGGAAGGTAATAGACCAGCTGAATATTGAAATAGTCTCAAATATTGGTTGTCCGAGCCAAGATACGTTGTATTCGTAACCACCACCAATGATGGAAGACACGATACAAGTAACCAGACTCGCTGTAGCTACCAGTACAATTCTTTCTGGTCGTTGCATGATACCCACGCTTGCATTGACACCCAAGCCTTCTGCTCTGGCTCTAGTGTAACTCACCATAATAGATCCGATCATAGCTATAAAGCTGAATATGCTGGTAAGCAAATAATCTTGTGTTACAGTATAGTAGCAGAATCCAAAGAACATGACCAATTCACTATACCTATCTAAAACCGAATCATATAAGGCCCCATATGGGTGAGCCTTACCACTCAATCTAGCCAATCTTCCATCTATCATATCCATCGCTCCTGCTAATAAGATAATAGCTCCTGCGTAGCCTAAGTATTTGTGGTCGTTTCTATCTCCCACTTCTGCACCGTATATGAGTACGCCGGTAGACAAGATATTCAACAAGAATCCGAAGAACGTTACCATATTAGGTGTAATACCTAACTTGATAAGTAATTGTATCAGTGGGTTTAATATTATGTAGACTAGCTGCTGTAGCTTCTTTTTGATTGGATTCAAATTGTTTTGAGTCTAAATGGTCAATTGTACTTGCAAAGCTAGTAATTATCCTTTTGACAACATACTTTATATACCAAGCCTTACGTACTGCGGATTAATAGCCTCTGAATTTTAGTGGCATGAAAAATTTTCTCTTAATTTGCCACAAACTCGATTCAATGACCAAAGCAAAAATTGCAGGTATTGGGTGTTATCTGCCGTCCAATGTTGTGAGAAATGATGATTTGACCAAATATATGGACACTTCAGATGAGTGGATAAGAGAACGAACAGGCATAGAAGAAAGAAGGTACGCTGACAAACACAAAGAAACAACAGCTACAATGGGAGCACGTGCCGCTGAAATTGCGATTGAAAGGGCAGGGATTACAAAGGAAGATGTTGACTTTATAATTTTCGCCACCTTAAGTCCAGATTATTACTTTCCCGGCTGTGGTGTTTTACTACAGCGAGAACTAGGCATTACTAATACAGAAGTAGGGGCCTTAGACATCCGTAATCAGTGCTCAGGATTTATATACGGCTTATCTGTAGCTGACCAATTCATCAAGTCAGGCATGTACAAGAATATACTGTTGGTTGGTGCTGAGATGCATAGTATGGGTTTGGATTTTAGTACACGAGGGAGAACTGTCACTGTGATATTCGGTGATGGAGCAGGTGCTGTCCTACTACAACCTACACAAGGTGAAGGCATACTGACTACTAAACTGCACTCCGATGGAACTCATGCAGAAGAGTTGGCTATGATAAACTTTGGAAGCCACGGAGGCACACATGATGATATAGATTATGGTTTTCCAGATAGCAATGTACCTGGTGGCATCTTCGCCACTTCTAAGATGGTAGAAGATGGTATGATGTATCCATACATGAACGGTCAAGTTGTATTTAAAAAAGCAGTTGTCAAATTTGTGGAAGTAATAAATGAAGCGTTAGAAGAGACAAAATTGGATAAATCTGCTATAGATATGTTGGTACCCCATCAAGCTAACCTAAGGATTAGCAAATTTGTACAGAAAAGCATGGGGCTCAGCGATGACAAAGTGTATAACAATATTCAGAAGTATGGAAATACAACGGCGGCTTCTATTCCTATAGCCTTGTGCGAAGCGTGGGAGTCAGGGAAAGTTAAGTCAGGTGATTTGGTTTGTCTTGCGGCGTTTGGTAGTGGGTTTACTTGGGGAAGCGCCTTACTTAGATGGGAATAAAAAAAGATAAGAAAACGATGAAGGTGAAAAAATTAGACTTCTTAGCCATTGGTGTCCACCCAGACGATGTAGAGTTAGGATGTGGTGGTACGATTCTTAAGCATGTAGACTTAGGATATAAAGTAGGGATTCTGGATCTTACAAGAGGAGAGCTTGGGACAAGAGGGACTAGCTCAACAAGGAAAAAAGAGGCTGAAGCTGCACGTAAATTTGCAGGTGTGCTTACTAGAGAGAATCTTGCGATGGCTGATGGCTTTATAGCTAATACGAAAGAAAATAAGCTCAAAATTATCCAGCAAATAAGGAAGTACAGACCGGAGATTATCCTTGCAAATTCTATCACCGATCGTCACCCAGATCATGGAAATGCAGCCAAGCTGGTTAGTGAAGCTTGCTTCCTTTCTGGTCTTGTCAAAATCAAAACTAAATCAGGAAAATCTAACCAGAAACCTTGGAGACCACGAAAGGTACTTCACTACATACAAGATCACTACCTTAAGCCAGACATTGTAGTAGATATATCTAAGTACATGGATAAGAAGATAAAGCTGGTCAAATGTTTCGAAACGCAATTTTATCAGAAGGATTCTAAAGGCCCTCAGACGCCGATTTCTTCTAAATCGTTTTTGGATGGTCTACGTGGTCGTTCGCAGGACTATGGAAGAAGAATAGCCGTGGAATATGGAGAGGGATTTACTTGTAGTGAGTATGTAGGAATTTCGGATTTAAAAGATATTCTATAGCTAAGCCTATCTTATTTTTCCTTCTAGTCTATTGACATAATCTAAACTTCCTAGTCTCATTCTGAGGTTTACTGTTGCTTTTCTACTTGCTTTATTTTCAGCTTTACAGAAGACACCGAGTTGGTCATGATAAGCCTTAAGATAATCGAACTTCTGCACCATGACTGATTCTGATTTCTTGGTAAACAAGACTGATGAAGGATTATTAATTCTATAGTCAACAGAAGAAGCGCTGGTAAGACTGATTGAATCCAGCTCGGTCAGTTTGAGTGATTCTATAGAGAGTGACTGGGATAATAACGGGAAAGTGAAGCAGGCGAAAACGACCACTAACAATTTACGATATATACTTTTTTTTCCTAGACCCGCCATATAATTCAAATTTATACAACTTAGATGGTATCCCGCCATTATCGAGACTATATTTTGCGCTATGTTTTAGTCCAAACGACTTCATGGCTTGATTATTTCCTGAAATTACCCAAACTGTAGATCCTTGCCAATTTTGTTTGAGTGAATCTGAGATTTTGCGATAGAATTCCTTAACATCTCTTAGTCTAATCCTTTTGTCATAAGGTGGATTGAGAAAAAGCATTGCATCATTCTCGCCAGCAGCTTCCAGAAAATCTTTTTCTTTGATTCTAATATTTTCTTTATTAGGTATTCTTTGAAGGTTTTTCCTTAAGTCTCGAGTAGCATAAGGATTAAGATCGCTGGCAAAAAAGTTACATTCTGGTTTTACTATTTCCGCCTCAGCAGACCTTTTGACAGTTCTCCATATCTTCGGATAGTATTCCGTCCAGTTCTGAAAACTAAACCTCTTTATCAATCTTCCTGGTGGAATCTTCGCAGCAATCATTAGGGCCTCTGTTGTAAAAGTTCCAGAACCACACATAGGATCATAGAAATCTTGAGAGCCATCCCATCCAGAAATTTTGATGATGCCTGCTGCAAAGACCTCATTAAGTGGCGCTTTATATGATCGCTCTTTATAACCTCTGAGATGGAGAGAACGACCAGAACTGTCTAACGCAATAGATAGTTGATTGGTATTATTGACGTACACATTGATGACGATGTCAGGATTATCTGTATCTACGTTAGGCCGAGAATCTTTTTCTTCCAGAATCCTATCTGCTATTGCATCTTTAGCTCTGTAGGTCGCAAATTGACTGTGAGAAAATAAATCGCCAGACACTACTGAATTAATAGCAAAAGTCTGGTTGTCTTTTATATAGTTACTCCAATTGATTCCCCTGATTGCTTCATAGTATTCATCTTGGTCTGCTACTTCGACCTCCTTTATAGGTACTAGGACTCTTATTGCTGTCCTTAGTAGATAGTTGCATTTGTATAGTTGTGCCCAATTGCCATTACACGAAACACCTCTTCGGAGCACCTGGACATTCTGTAAGTCTAAGTCAGCTACTTCCTTGGCACAGACCTCTTCTAACCCTTCTAAAGTGGTGATGATTATTTTCATAAGTAGCTTTAGATTCAAATATAAGACGGTGTAGTACTTGTAAAGAATACAATCAAGAAAAAAGCCTTCCCAAAATAATTCAGGAAGGCTAACAACTTATTTTGTTGAGTGCTTCTTACTGCTTTGTGAATATGATTTCACATTCAGTGTTAAACTCACCTATTGGTGTCACAAAATTCAGTAAAAGATTAAGTTGGAAATTATTATCATCTAAGAATAATCCAGTTCCTTCACCTTCTACAGCAATTGTAACTAAACCGATAATCGGGAGCTCTACTTCAAGGTCTTGAGTAAATTCCTCTACAGTAAAATCATCTGCTGTTACATCTGCAACTACAGCCAAGCCCAAGACCATACTGCCACTCGCCCCTATATCAACCAACACTACATCAGAATCATTAGGACCTATAGTGATAGGCGTTTCCGTCAAAGTCTCAGCTACCTCATCAGGAATCTGAGATGATAATATATCTGGCACACAAGGTAAAATATCACCTATATAGTCGCCTATAAATCTAGATCTGATTTCAGACTCACAAGCTGTCCCTTCAAATCCTGTGTCACAAGCACAAGTCCCATCAAGCTGATTGCAAGTACCATTTGCTCCACAGTCAACTGCGTCACATACATTTATCTCACAGTTGGCTCCAGAAAATCCATCATCACAAATACAATTCCCAGTATCGGGGTCACAATTTCCATTAGGTCCGCAGTTTGAATCAGCACAATTGTCCTCACTACATGAATAACTTAGTATGAGACAAAGACAAGTAAGCGCCGTTAATAATTTTTTCATAGTTGTTTGATTATTTATAAAATAGTTGAATTAGATGAAATCATTTTTCTTCATCCATTCATCGTTGTACATTTTTCCTATATAACGAGTCCCATGGTCATGGATTATCACCACTACCAAAGAATCTTCATTTAATTCATCAGCAAATTTTTCCAGACTGGCCACAGCAGATCCTGCCGAATAACCAAATAGCAAACCTTCCTCTCTTGCCAGTCTCCTGCACATAAGTGCCCCATCCTTATCAGAGACTTTTTCCATTCTATCTATAATATCAAAATTAATATTGTCAGGTATAATATCTTCTCCGATACCTTCTGTGATATATGGGAATATTTCTTTCTCATCAAATTCACCCGTCTCATGATATTTTTTTAATGCTGACCCATAGGTGTCTACGCCTAATATCCTCACATCTGAGTTTTGTTCCTTCAGATATTTCCCTGTGCCAGATATAGTGCCTCCTGTTCCTACACCAGCAATCAGATGCGTAACCTTCCCCTCTGTCTGAGTCCATAATTCGGGCCCAGTAGATAGATAATGCGCCTTCCTGTTGGATAGGTTATCATATTGATTACACCAGAACGAATTGGGTGTTTCTTTAGATAATCTTTCAGCTACCGAATAGTATGATTGCGGATCATCTGCAGTTACATTAGTAGGGCAGACGATGACTTCAGCACCTAGCGCTCTGAGTATATCAAATTTCTCTGGAGATTGCTTATCAGTCGTTGTAAAGATACACTTATACCCCCTTACACAAGCGGCCAATGCCAATCCCATTCCAGTATTTCCAGAGGTGCATTCTATAATAGTCCCTCCTGGTTTCAATCGGCCTTCTTTCTCTGCGTCCTCCACCATCATAAGTGCCATTCTGTCTTTGATACTATGACCAGGGTTGAAGGTTTCTACTTTAGCCAAGATTGTACCCGGTATACCCTCCACGACTTTATTAAGTTTAATAAGGGGGGTATTGCCAATTGTAGAGAGTACGTTTTTGTGATACATTCAGTCTGTATTGTTTTATTCGTAATAATCCATTTGAATTTCAAATCTGCTATCCAAAGCACCTAGTGCTTGGGCCACCGCTGGGGTAATAACAATGTCTATATCTTCTGCATACAAATTTGAAGGTATAGTACTTATTACTTGAGCAGTAACTTCTTTGCCTGTAACTGGATATCTCAGGCTGATATATGAATTTGGTTTTGCCTTACTGTGCATTACAAAAAGATTTTCTCTGTCATGCCCTTCCTTATTCCAGTAGGCTATTCCTTTCTTGTAATTGAATTCTGTAACAATGGTGTCTTGTGCTTCATTGTTTCTTTCTTCTTCAAGCTGTGCTAGAATATCATCCAACTCAGTTATTATCTCTTTTTCCTGCGTAGGTGTCGGTAGGGTATCTTGCGAAGAAGGCAATTGTTCTTGTTCTAGACGTTCTTGTAATCGTTGTTTTATCCTTCGTGTAAGGTCTGAAATGTCTTTTTGCGCTCGTGGGGCGGCCCACCAGCCAACCAGCAATTGTTCTCCAGGTTTGACAGCAAAAGAGCTTGTATTATTTCTTCTGATTAGGTCTTCTAGTTTTTGCGGAAAATACACCGTTGCAATTTTATATAAGGTTTCCTTTTTCTTTACCTTATAATAGATAGGTGCCCAGTTTTCTGAATTTTTTCTAGAGGAATTCTGTATGTGCTCTACAGCTAATGGTATAATTAGTGAAGCGCCAAGCGGAAGTGGATCTGCAGTTTTCATTTTATTGACCAGCAGTAAATCGGTCACGTCTATTTTGTAATACTTAGCAAGACTGTATAAGGTCTCTCCTTGTTTGATTTGGTGGACGAAGTAAGTTTGGTTGTACTGATTGACCTGAGCATGAATAGCTGTTTCTGGCACTATATGATTTTGTGCTATAGTTGCTGTAGTAGACAACATCGCTAATATCATAATAGACAATCTAATCATATCACTGCTAATTTATATCAAATATATCTGTAATATGACTCTAATGTAGACTTGAAGTCACTGGAAATTCTTATAATCTTAGTTACTTTCTTTTTTAAATTTTGCAGAGCCAACTACTGGATCTGACTGTAGATACGAAAGAACATCCTCTGCCTTATGTAATTTAGTGTTATAGGTAACTAGCCAGGAGCTGCTATCGTTATTGAGCCGCTCTATGATTTGAAATCCGTATTTGGTTTTCATTTTCTCAAACCATCTGGCCAATTCATTTCCTTTCGCTATGTCAATCACAATTTGTGATTTGTTTATTTTGGTGTCTATGTTGATTCCTGTGTTATCACTAATCTTAGTCCACCCATTCTGGTGTTCTGATATCTTTTCTAACATAAACTGGAGCTTATGTACAGATTCCGGTCTTTCTCTCTTTCCTGATAAGGTCTTAAGGATATTATCTTTTTGATAAGACATGTATATAGTTGGTAGGTCAGCAATGTTACTAGGGTACTTATCATCAAGAGAATGAAAGCCAGCTTTATCATATGCAGTTACTAATTCTTTCAGCTCGTCATTGGTGATGAATTTAGCATAAGTTCCTATCTTATCTGTATTCCTTGCACCAATGAATTCAGCGTATAGATTGTTGTAGATGTTAAACTCATAGTGAGGACAATTGCCATAGCATGCTCCCTTTTTAAGTTTGAATACAAGCTCTTCTGAACTTACATTTACATCTTGCAGATTCGCAGGTTGAGTTACTGCATCTTTAGTCGTTTTGCATGAAATCGCTCCCAAAGCGAATAGTGCGGTTGCAAGTATTAGTCTCATCGTCATGTTTTGAAATTAAGCGATGCAAAATTAACGAATGGGATCAGTATAATAATTTGTTGAACCTAATAAATGTAGGTTAAAGTTTTTGTTCCAATTTTGCAATCTAGATTATTATAGCGTTTCTAGGAAACAACTTCTCCTCCGCAGCTACTCCCCGCACCTGCTGTACATCCATAGCAATGTTGGTTTGTAATTATTTTACGAGCCATCAAGCTTTCCATATCAAAATCATTAATATGAGTATTCTTGACATCTGATCTGAGGTCCAACATTTGGTTAAAGTCACAGTCATGTATATAACCATCCCAACTAATAGACAAGGTATTCCTACACATCAAACCTTCTATGGTCATAGGGTTGAATGCATTTGATAACTCAGTCATATACTCCTTATAATTTCCACTTTCTATAAGATATTCAAGGAATCGGCTTACAGGCAAGTTAGTGATAGCGTATAGTGCATTGAAGTCTATATCGAATTTGGTTTTTAGCTGTCTTTTAAATTCTGCTTCCAATTCTACTTGGTCTCCAGGAAGGTAAGCCCCAGATGGGTTGTGTACTAAATCGAGGATAAGGCCTGTCCCTTCTTTTCCATATCCTACAGCATTGAGTCTTCTGAGCGCCTCTATACTGTCCTCGAATACACCATCACCTCTCTGAGAATCAGTTCTGTTCTTGCTAAAGTATGGTAGCGAGGAAACCACTTGTACGCCATTAGCTTTATAGAATTCAGGGAGGTCATGATATTTTTTATTGGCCATGATAATGGTCAGATTACATCTTACCATGACCTTCTTACCAGCCTTGAAGCACTCCTCTACGAACCATCTGAAGTGTGCATTCATTTCTGGCGCACCTCCTGTAATGTCTACTGTAGGTATATCATGCTCTTTGATAATCTTTAGGCATTGTTCAAGCGTTGCCAAATCCATGTTCTCTTCTTTCTTATCTGGTCCAGCATCTACATGACAATGTGCACAGGTTTGATTACATAGCTTACCTATGTTGATTTGAAATATATCGACCTTTGTTGGCTTTATTCCTTGATTCCAACCATGTTCTCCTATGCGCTTCTGAAAATGAGGAATATCGGCGCTCACCTCTTCACGACCACTAAGAACCTTGAGTTGCATAAATGAGTTAGAAAGGCTGCTTCCTCTTGCTTTTAAGCTTTTAGTCTTTTGTTTGACCCCCATTACATTAATTTTTTATTGATTTGGTTCATCATCTGAACACTATTTACCAATGTGGCGCCACATTTAATGGCTCCGGCGACATGGACTGCTTCCATCATCTGTTCTTCATCTGCCCCTTTCTTTAAGCAGGCATTTGTATATGCATCCATACAATATGGACAATTGACAGCATGGGCCACAGCTAAGGCGATTAGGGCCTTTTCTCTTGCAGTCAAGCTGCCTTCTTGGAAGACAGAATTATAATACTCGAAAAACTTATCTCCATACTCTTTTTGGAAATCAGTTATGTTACCAAACTTTTTTAAATCTTCAGGTTTAAAATAGGATTGATCCATGGACTATTAAATTTGCTGCAAAGTAAACTATTTAATTACTATTGAGATGTATAAGTAGCGCTTCTTGGTTATAACGTGTTCTGTGCGCCAAAACCATTATTTATTTAATATTGCAATTGCAGACTATACATTAGAATTTATCCCCATGTATAACCAAGTTATATTCGTACTAATTGCCTTGTTTTGTTTCTCGGCATGCTCTAATTCACCTAAATCAGATAGCAAAGTCCCCATATATCAAGATGGTACATTAGAATCTACCGTTCTTATATCAGCTGGTGAGCCATATTCTGACTTTGATGACCTAGAAATTCCATCCTTTTTCAATATAGGGTTAGTTAAGCACGATGACTCCGATAACCCACTGAAAACGATTATTCTAAGTAAACGATTAAATAAAGGTCAGACAGTAAATGTCAAACCGCTTAGTTTGTTTACATTTTTATCTGATACGACAGAATATAGGTTCTTAGTTAGTTCTTATGCTACTGTAGAAAATGTTAGGTTAGGCGATAATTTCACCTCCTTCATGAGCATCAATAATGATTTACAGATGTCTATAGAATATTGGTTCAGAGCGCAGTGCGGCATAGAAAAATGTAAATCATATAACTGGACTCAGGCTTACAAGGCCATTCGAGAACTTCAATAAAACAACTCCTGAGAAATCTGATTTTAATTTAATGATGTCTTATTCAAAACCACTTTCCTTCTCTGGCCATAGCGAACTCAAAATCTCTATATCAGAAACTATAGTACCTATAGCTGAGGAATGGGACAGTCATTGTGGAGCCAATGTCTATGTGCAATCAGACTACTTGAAAGTGCTAGAGAATAATGGTCCATTAGGGTACAGATATTATTACGTATTCCTTCACGACCAAGGGCAGGTTATAGGTCTCGTATATTGCCAGTGCAAGCAAATAAAACTCAAAGAAGATTTCAGAGTGCATACGCATAGCGATGCCACATGGGATAAGCTAAAAGTTGCGCTCACGAAAACAGCATTTGGATTTATAAAGCATAATATCCTCATCTGTGGTAATGTGCTTCTAACAGGAGAGTATGGTATTAGACTAGCCAAGGAGATTAATATCGACAAATCAGAATTGGTAGCGCAGGTGATGTCAGAAGTAATCACTTATGCAAAAAAAGAACAGGGTGTTCGTATCAATAGCACCCTACTGAAGGACTTTTACAAAGAGGGACCTTTACAAGAGTTGTCTTTTAAGCATAAAGATTATACGCAATTTGTCGTTCAGCCAGATATGGTAGTTCATCTTAATGAAAGTTGGTCATCCTACGATGATTATCTGAAGGATGTAAAATCCAAGTATAGGGTCAAGTTTAAAAAGATTAAGAAAAAGGGGTCAGACTTAGTATTTAAGGAGCTTGATGAGGAAGAAGCAGAGCGGTATAATGATGATATGTATAGGCTCTATAAGGCCACTGCTGATAGAGCAGTGTTTAGCCTCTTTCTGCTACGAGACGGTTATTTTGGTTCACTTAAAAAGCAGATGGGGAGTCGGATGAAATTAGTCGGCGTATTTCTACAAGGGGAACTAGTTGCCTTTTTTACCTATATCAGTAATGGAGCTCAAGGGGATGCTCATTTCTTAGGATATGATGTCCAACTCAATGCGAAGTACCAGATTTATTTCAATATTCTGCTCAAATTACTAGAAACAGCAATATCAAATCAGGTTAGTTATCTCAACCTCAGTAGAACAGCTTTGGAGATTAAAAGCAGTGTAGGCGCTGTACCTCATGATATGTACATACATCTGAAATACCATAACTCAGCAATCAATAAAATCCTCCCTAATTTACTATCGAAGTTTGTTCCCGAGAATAAGTGGCAGCCTAGAAATCCTTTCAAATAGGGTTGTCAGATTGGTGCAAGGCAGCATAGGCTTCGTGCAATCCGTGGAGCTTTTGTGTATCATAGAAAGCGCCAGAGTTCAATTGGAGTTCCTCCCATCCAGCTATATGCCCTTTAGGTTGCTCGGTAGATTCGTTAGACTCAACATATACCAAAGTGCTGACAACTAAAATAACAGCACAGGCCGCTGCTAGATTAAGCCACTTATAAAGTCGTCTTTTTTTTATGGCCAAGTCATTATTATCATTATCTAGCCTACGAGAAACATTATCCCAAATCCGTTGTGACGGTGTTGTAGATGCCGCTTCACTAGTCTTTTTGATGTGTTCGAATTCTTCCACTTTACTTTAAATTTGGTTTGTGTTCAGGTGATAATTATGTTTTTTTTTGTAAAGCGCTTTTAATCTCTTTTTAGCTAGGATCAGCTGAGATTTGCTCGTATTGATACTGATTCCAAGTTCCTCAGCAATCTCTCTATGTTTGTAGCCTTCTATAACATATAAGTTGAATATCGTTCTGTAGCCAGCAGGAAGCTGTTGGAGTAGCTCTACTATCTCGTTGAAGCTGATATTGCTGAGAATATTAGCTGATTCACTAACACCATGCGCTTTCTCCAATTCCACATGCATCTTCATATTGTTGTTTTTTCTGAGATACATCAGGCACTCATTGATGACTATTCGTTTCATCCAACCTTCAAAACTTCCCTTTCCATTGTATTGGTCTATTTTATTAAAGATTCTATAGAAACTCTCTATCATCACATCTTCAGCCGCAGGTCTCTGTTTGATATATCTCAGGCTGATGCTGAAAAAAAGTGGGGCATACTTATCATATAAGGTCTTTTGACCAACTCTGTCTTGAGCTTTGCATTTTTCTATGATATGTGATTCATTATACATGAATAGGAGCGGTTATACTCTTTAGATGTAAGTTACAAGTTATTTGGTGTATGTGAAAGTGTTTTTTTTCTTCATGACATATGATGTTTTCCTTGAATCTGATATTCATATCTTTGAGGTATGGATAAGAGCAATAAGTATAACTCAGGCTTAGTAGAAGAAAAATGGTACAAGTACTGGGAAGAAAGAAAGTATTTTAAATCTGAACCAAATGACAAAGAACCATATACAATAGTCATACCCCCTCCTAATGTGACAGGCGTGTTGCACATGGGCCATATGCTGAATGTGACTATACAGGATGTGCTTATTAGGAAGGCGAGATTAGATGGTAAGAATGCTTGCTTTGTGCCAGGTACTGACCATGCCTCCATTGCTACTGAAGCCAAAGTAGTAAGAGCCCTTAGAGAGAAAGGCATAAAGAAATCCGACCTGACAAGAGAGGAATTCATGGAACATGCTTGGGAGTGGACACATAAGTATGGTGGGATTATCTTACAGCAACTCAAGAAATTAGGAGCCTCCTGCGATTGGGATAGGACAGCCTTTACGATGGATGAGGAACGCTATAATGCTGTAATCAAGGTATTTGTGTCTCTTTATAAAAGAGGTAAGCTATACCGAGGACAACGCATGGTAAATTGGGATCCTGTAGCGCAGACAGTACTGTCTAATGAAGAAGTGCTGTACAAAGAAGAATCGGCCAAGCTTTATCATGTGAAATATAAGATAGAGGGAGAAGAGGATTATATCACAATTGCCACGACGAGACCAGAAACTATTCTTGGAGATACAGGAATAGCTGTCAATCCAGATGACGAACGATTCGTAAAATTCAAAGGGAAAAAAGCCATAGTTCCCTTATTAGGTAGGGTAATTCCTATAATATTTGATAGCTACGTGGACAAGGAATTTGGAACAGGAGCACTAAAAGTCACGCCTGCTCATGATCCGAATGATTATGAGTTAGGAAAGAATCATAATCTCGAGGTCATAGATATGATGAATGATGATGGTACAGTGAGTGAGGCAGGTATCCTGTATGTAGGAGAGGATAAGAAAAAGGCCAGAAAATTAATCTTAGCAGATTTGAGAGAGGCTGGACAGTTAGTAGAGGAAGAAGATTTAGTTCATAACGTGGGCCGTTCAGAGAGAACTAATGCGATCGTGGAGCCAAAACTATCCCTTCAGTGGTACGTGGATATGAAGCAAATCGCTGAGCCTGCGCTGAAGGCTGTAATGGATGATACCGTTGATTTCTTCCCGAAAAAGTATAAGAATACTTACAGACATTGGATGGAGAATATCAGAGATTGGTGTATATCCAGACAACTATGGTGGGGGCAAAGAATTCCTGCCTACTTCCTGGGAGAAGAAGTATTCGTAGCGGAGACTGCAGAAGAGGCCTTAGCACAAGCCAAAGAAAAGACTGGTAATCAGGCACTGACCTTAGAAGATCTCAAACAAGATGAAGACGTTTTAGATACTTGGTTTTCATCTTGGTTGTGGCCTATGAGTGTATTTGATGGTTTCTATGATAGAAAGGAAATAGCGTATTATTATCCTACGACAGTTTTGGTAACGGGATGGGACATCATATTTCTTTGGGTGGCGCGAATGGTAATGGCTGGGTATGAATGGGAACAGAACTATCCATTCAAAGATGTATACTTCACAGGCATGGTTAGGGATAAGAAGAGAAGGAAGATGAGCAAGTCCTTAGGTAATTCTCCAGATGCTTTAGAGCTTCTAGATGAGTATGGCGCTGATGGTGTACGGTATGGTATGCTCTCTTGTGCACCAGCAGGTGGAGATTTGTTGTTTGACTTATCCTTGGTGGATAATGGTAGAAAATTCGCAAACAAAATCTGGAATGCTGTCAGCTACGTCTTGGAGATAAAGGTAGATGATACTCTCTCTCAAAAACCTGCTAATATCCTAGCTAAAAACTGGATAAATCAATTGCTTGACAGGACGATAGAAAAAGTGGACAAATCCTATAAAGACTATAGATTGTCTGAGGCACTGATAACACTATACTCTTTTGTGTGGACAGATGTTTTCTCCTGGTATCTTGAAATGGTAAAGCCAGAGTATGGAAAGGCAATGGATACCCAAACAAGGCAAGATGCTATAGAATTATATGAGAAGATTTGCATTCTCCTACATCCGTTTATGCCATTTATAACTGAGGAAGTATATCACAAGCTTAAGGATAGAAAAGAGGGGGATGATTGTATGATTGCTTCTTATCCAAAAGTATCAGATAAGGCTGACTCAGATTTACTATCTGACATGAAGCTGTATCAAGACATCGTGTCGAGTATTAGAGATATCAAGAATAAAAATCAAGTAGCTCCTAAGACACTTATCTCTGTAAGTACAGAGAAGAACGATGAAATAAATCGATGCTTAGAGAGAGATGGCTTTGCGACTCTCATACAAAAAATGGCCTTTGTAGATGAGTTCAATGCCATAGAGGTAGGCCATGAAGTAGATGGCATCTCCTTCATCTGCGGTAAGACTAAGTTCTATGCACATCTTGAACTGGAGATCAATGTAGAAGAAGAATTAGAAAAGACACAGAAGGAATTAGAATATCAAGAAGGATTCGTGGGTAAGATAGAGAAGAAACTGGGTAATGAAAGATTCGTTAGTGGAGCTCCTGAAGCGGTCGTGGCAAATGAAAAGAAGAAGTTGTCAGATGGCTTAGCTCGGATAAAAGCTTTAAAAGAAAGATTGAATCAGTTGAATAAATAAAGAATCAATATTTCTTAACAAGAAAAAACCCTGCAACCCAATTAAGGTTTGCAGGGTTTCTTTATTCTAAAGAGCGATTATAGATTACTCGCTAATCACAACTTTCTTGCTAGTAAAACCAGCTTCTGTTCTGATATTAAGTGAATACACACCAGGTGTAACATCACTTACATTCATCTGATAATTACCTACTCTTACATTATTCTCTTGCATCACCTTAACTAATTCTCCAGCAACATTCATTAATTCAAATGAAGCTGCCTCAGAAATCTCACTTAGGTTTACACTAATGTTAAGCACATCACTAACTGGATTAGGGAATACGTCTATACTAGCTGCTAATTCAGGTGAGATATCTTCTGTACTAACAGTAGGAGGTGTAATATTCATCTCTATCCATGGCTGGTTAGCTGTCCAAAATCCAGTGTCCCATACGTAGTTTTGAATTTCAGCAACGAAGTCACCATTTTGAATAAAGGGGTTTGATGCAGAAGTGACGGTAGCTCCTGTTCTTATAGGCGTTCCGATATGGCCATTCAACCAAAGGTTATCCATGGCATAATTATATGTTCCCAATTCTGACGCTGTACATTCTTGACCGTTAGATAACATTTCTAGCTCGCTTTCAACTTCTGTATTGTATACAAAAACAAGTGCATACATTTGATTTCCCCTTAATGATAAAGGTAAAGGATAACCATCAGCACTCAATGTAGGTGTCCCAGTGAGAGGATCAGCGACCCCCATTTTTATTGTAATATCTGTCCAATCAAATGCTATGCTCAGACCACTATTTAATGGCTGGCTATTTATTTTTTGACCAAAGCCATTTTCGCCCATCACACCATACAATTGCAAATCGTCTGGCGTTATCAAATATTCACCTATAAGTCTATTGTCAGGAAGTGACGACCCTTCCTCAGGATCCCATAAGTATAGATAAATTTTTACATCACCAGTATTTCCTGGTTTATCATTTACTCCAAACCTCACAGTATTTAGTACGTTTCCATCTCCTGACTCAGGCACATAAAAGGTATAGGCAAGCCCCCAATCAAATCCAGCGAAATTTGAAGAGAGAGGGTCATTTGCTAACAAGCCAGTCCACATATTTCTGAATTCTCCATCTAAAATTGGGTTTCCCGTTCCTGACTCTGGTCTATCAACGGACAACCATGTTTCCTCAGTTATATTATATGCGAAGTGAATGTTATCGTTAGCAGAATTTATGTCTCCTATAGTTGTATTGTTATAATCCACCGTATGTGTACCAATTATAGGAGACGGTACATGAAACTCTGTAAATGTATTATTTTGATTAAGAAAGCAAAAAGGTTCTTGATCTTGAAAGATGTCATTTAAATAAATCCCATCGACATCTCCATTTGGTGTTCTCGCAGTGGCCGTTAGACTTGCATTTGTTGCAGTGATGTTTCCTCTGTTTTCTATATCTACTTGAAAAGGAATAGGCTGAACCATAGAATAAGGTATATTGGTTGCTGGTGCCTGAGCATATGATGTGTTAGATAGTCCGATGTCAAGGTAACTTGCATTGATTAATCTAACGTCGTCTATCGAGGCATAGTAATAATTACCAATATGTCTGAATTGTAATTTGATACTTGCTTGCCCATTATAATTTGGTACTGGAATAAGAAATTCACCTTGGCCACCTTTATTGACTGGGGTTTTCATAAAAGAACAGTCAGCATTATGAGAAAATGGATCACTACTAATTCCAATACTATCTGGCCAAGTTGCACCATCATCATAGCTGACAATAAGTTGAGTATTAGTAAATGCAAAAACTCTCCATTCATGCCAGAAGACCACAAATAACCCATCGATTTGCTGGTTAGTGAGATCTATAGTCGGACTGAATAAAGATCCAGAGCACGGCGCTCGGCAAATAGGGTGGGGCAAGCGCCAAAGGAGCGGTGTCATAATAATCTGACGGAAAAGACATAAATCCATTACACGAGCTGCCTTCGATGGCAACATTAGTGAATGATCCAGTAACTATAGGATCCTCAGTCCATGCCCAAGATGTATCCATTTCTGAAACGACGGTCCATCCGTTTAGTCCACCATCAAAGTCTCCTTGTCCTGGTTCAGCACCCCATATAACTTCAGGCCCATATTCAGGTATCTCGCATCGGAATCCTAAATTAACTTCGATTGGATTGTCTTCAGCGACTACTCTGATGGTTTCACATAATTCAAAGGATAGGTAGAATACTGGAATCGTCACTTCTTCAGCTAACTCTCCTGGATTTTCAAGGATTGTGCCTTATAACGTTGCATTATTGCAGATTACAATAGCAACAGCACCACCCAATTCTGAATTCAGCGCTTTTTTACCCAATTGACAATCACCACGGTCCACAAAGGCAATCATGCCATCGATATTGTCAAATCCTACTTCACAG
>CAZIMH010000001.1:0-43356 GCA_964540155.1 uncultured Saprospiraceae bacterium | reverse complement strand
ACTTGAGTATGCTGACTGTATCGGATATGGAAGTCAACTTAATGGATAGTAGCTGTGATACTCCGGGTGGCACACCTTCAGGCGGTGAAGTATTTCCACTTTCTCCAAGTCCTTGCCCAGCTGGGTCGACTTTGTTTTACTCAGATAATTTTGAGGCATTTACAACAGAAGTGCCGACATACGTGCAGGACGAATCTCGTACTATCTTGACCCGTTGTCAGTGTGATGAGGATGCTTCAGTTATTGGACCTCTTGGGATGATGGTGACAACGCCAGGAGAATGTCCTACTTGTATTATTACGGATGTATCTATTCTTGATATGTCTCCTTGTGTCAATGGTAGTGATGACTTAGATCCTTTCAATGATTACTTTACCGTAGATGTAGAAATAAGTTATATCGATTTGCCGCCTTCTGGTAATCTATTTATAAGCACAATAAATGACTTCATATCTATTAGCATAGACAGCTTAGATCCTGGTTCGCATACGATAACCGATTTGACATTTCCAGCAAATGGACAATCAATTAATGTTTTTATTGAGATTAGCGGATTCTGGAGTTGTGAATTTAGTGGTAATATAGGTGTCGCTCCAGGTAGTTGCTCTGAGCCGATATGCGAGCTGCCTGATTTGACTGCTGTTGCTACCTGTACAGATGGTGAAGGTAATGAAGCTGGTCAAGATGAGTACTTTATTAGAGTAGAATTGTCCGATTTGGGGACAAGTAGTAATATCTCTAATGGGGTTAATGTAAGTACTGATACACGTGAGTATCTTTTTGATACTGTTGGTACATTTTATTTGGGTCCATTTTCACATTCTGGGCTTGGTACAGAGACTATTGATTTAACCTACTTTAACGAAGGCGGTGATTGTGAAGGCACACTGACTGTCTCAGAAGTATTATGCGGATATACAACAGACAATGGCTTACACGCTTCAGGTCCTGCTTGCGCTTGTGATGAAGATATTCCAGGAAGTATCTTAGCACAAGTTGCCCCTGGAAGTTTTGGAGCGGATACATCCGTTATGGTATATGTTCTAGTCGATTCAGATGGCGAGGTAAGTGCAGTTAATAATACGGGACTCTTTACGAATCTTACAAATGATGACTATGAAGTCTATCCTATTAATGTAGGTCTAGATGACCAGACTTCTTTCTTAGTTTCATTGCCTGATGTAGGTAGTATGTTTGAAATACCTACAGATGTATGTGCTGTCGGATGCGGCGTGGCAGATTATACAGTCAATTGTATGTGTAGAATAGATGATGTAGCGATACAGAAAGTAGTTAATGTGGGTGGTTTTGTAAATATTGGTGACAAAGTGGATTTCACCATTAGTGTAATCAATCAAGGAACGGACCCAATTTACAATATTGTCATTCAAGATTATTTACCCTTGGGTCTTGATTTTGTGGCAGCTGATAATGCACTTAATGCATTTTCGCTTAATCCAAATACAACTGGTGGAAACACGATCACTGATACTGTGGCTATTAATACGCCTTTGAATCCAGGAGCAACATTGTCACTAAATATAACGCTAACAGTCAATGCAACAGCGGCAGGAATGAGTCTGCTCAATACTGCTGAGATTACAGGAGCAACTAGAGATCAAGCAGGCTTGATGCCAATTGTAGATGAGGATGATCCTTTGTCAACAATTGGTGGAGGATCTGGTGAAATAGACAATAGTATAGATGATGGCTCAACTGGAGGAGTGGATGCTCAGACAGATCAAGATGATTTTGATATGGCTTTATTGCAAGTCTGTCCGTTATTAGCTGGTTCTGTTGATAGCCCTTGGGTTTGTAAAGGCACTGAGTCTGTCCCAATCAATGTAGAAATAACTCTAGGTACTTTAGAACATGTCCAGGTCATCTATAGTGATGAGGCTAAAGCTGCTGGATTTACAGATCTTATCGATTTAAGTCAACCTACACCAACAGAATATGTAATTCCACCTGGTATTAGCGATGGGGTTTTCAGCGGCGAAATCGCACTTATAGGAGCAGGGACTTGTATAACAAGAGTACCATTTACAATTACTATCGAATGCCCTAATTGTGGCACATTTCCATGGGATGGCAGTCGATAATAATTTATAACCAAAATAGGATAATCATGACAGTACTAAATATATTCTCTTTCATATCAGAAACGAATACCATGACTAAAATTCAAGGAATTCTAAAGACAATGTTTTTCTTAAGTCTTCTCGTGTTACATAATAATATAACAGCCCAATGTGGGAATGCATATATAGCAGGCGTAATCGATGGACCATTAATAGGAGGAACGCCTAAGGCGATTCAAATCTGTGCTAATGGCGATATAGCTGATTTAAGTATCTATGCGCTTGGATCTGTAAATAATGGTGGGGGCACTGAAGGAGAAGAGTATACTTTTCCAGCCATGTCATTATCAGCGGGTAACTGTATTACTGTTGCTACTGAGTCAACAGAGTATAATAACTACTTTGGCTGTAACCCAGACTTTGTCGATGCAGTTGCTAATGTAAATGGCGATGATGCGATAGAACTATTTTGCAACGCAGCAGTAGAAGATGTATTTGGTGATATAAATACCGATGGCACTGGAGAAATATGGGAGTATCTTGATGGATGGGCCTTTTCTACTGATCAGTTGGCAAGTGGTGCTGTGTTTGATAATAATTGGATGTATAGTGGACCTAACGCTTTAGATGGGGAGACAAATAATAGTGATGCAGCTACACCTTATCCAAGTTCTCCATGTCCAGCTCCGGTATGCAATGACATCATAGTAGAAGCGGTAGCAATCTGTTCAGATGACAACAATAATTTTACTGAACGATCTTATTATGTAGAAGTATCCTCTATATCTGGAGGAACAGGTGCTATAGATTTTAACGTCACTCTAAGTGGTGCTACTCAGAATTTTCTTGGTACAACTTTAGTATTTGGCCCTTTTTCTCATTCTTTGAATGGCACTTCAGTTCAGACAGTGTCTATTGCTGATAATGCGTTAAGCACTTGTACAACGATTGTCGAAGTTGCGGAGACCTTTTGTACAGACCTCACTGGTAATGGAGAGGCTGACAATGACTTTGTCAATTGTGTCTGTGTCGATGCTGCTATAGACAATACAGGAGGGACAATTTTCTCCCAAGCGCAACCAGGAACTTTTCTTGCAGGTGGTAGTACCGACTTTTTTCAGTGGTATTTCTTGACAGAGGCCAATTCGGGCACTACAACAATTTTGGCAGCTAATCCAGTAGGGCTATTTACAAGTCTTCCTGTTGGCAGCTATTATGTATATGCGCTTAATTTTAAAGGAGATCAGGCACCTATAGTTTCTACATTGACCAATGCAGGTGTTGAAGTAAATCTAACAGCGCTGGTCAATGGGACAGCTCCATATACTGGAGAGTGTTATACTGTTTGTGGACCTGCCTTGTACGAAGTCGATTGCTCATTTGATATTGCTTCATTAGCTTGTAATGATGCCATAAATGTGACTTTAGGCCCTAACTGTGATGCGAGTCTTTTATCTATAGATCAGTTGATAGAAAATGATGTGAATTCTCCTGAAGATTTTGAAATCACTATGACTGCACCAGATGGTACGCCTGTAGATATAAGAAATGAAACGGCAAGCAGCGATGATAATGCCAACAATTTTATAGGTCAGCAACTTGTCTATACTGTTACACATCTATGCTCATCTGCGACTTGCTGGGGTAATGTGACTCTTGAAGACAAAACGCCGCCAGAATTGGAATGCGATTGTCCAGTTGGAGGATTAGGAAATGGAACCTTTGCACCAGAATGTATATTTTCATGCTATGATGTGACTTTGCTAGAAGGTGAGAATTTGCCTAGTGACATTGATGATTTTGTTAATGGAAATATTGAGGATAACTGTCAGAATTTTGAAGTTGAATCAGTCACATTTGAAGATGATTTATCAGATTTAGGTGCATGTCGTGGCAGCACTTTAAGAAGAACATGGACAGTGAGTTTTACAGCCCAAGGTGGCCAGCAAACTGATGTTATTACGTGTACCAGAGAATATTCTTTTGAGCCGTTGACTTTGTCCAATATCATTGCTGTAGATGGTCCAATTGATAATCCTGTCAATAACCAAGTATACCTTCCTTCTACCACTGTGTCTGTAGATTGTAATGCTGGGCCTTCTCCTTCATCATTGGCCAATTCTCTTGGGGTAGCATTCGCCTTTCCTCATGTATATATCAATGGTGCTCCAGTTGGCATTGAAGATAATCTTTGTAATATTAATAGCACATTCTCTGATGCGATGAGCGGGGGAGGAGGTTGTTCACCTGATTGTATAGGTGGAGGCAAAATTTTAAGAACATGGACTATATTGGATTGGTGTACTTCTGATGTTCAGAATCACTTGCAAGTCATCAGACTGGAAGATGATCAAGCACCAGTGCTAGATTTGCCACTGTCTATTTCTGAGACCACCCGGGGAGGATTTTGTACAGTAGATTTGCTATTGCCTGCTCCTCTTAGGATAAGTGATAATTGCGATTCTAATGTAAGTTATATGGTTGATGGAACCTCTGGAGGTCATATGATTACTGGTAATGCACAGTCTGGATTTACAGCTGTCGCACTCGAAGCGGGGACACATCAGATATTCTACAGCGCAACCGATTGTTGCGGAAATCAATCCACTGCTACTTTAGAAGTGATGATTAAGGATAATATCTCACCTAATGCTATAGCTGTAGAATCTATCGCAGTGCCAGTCTATACTTCTGGAACTACTGATGCATTTGCTAAGGTAAGTGCAGAGAGTATAGACAATGGTTCGTTTGATAGTTGTACTGAAGTGACACTTGGTATAAGAAGAGATGATGATCATTGTGATAGTACTGATGACGAATTTGGTCCATTCATCCACTTCTGTTGCGAGGACATGGGACCTGAAGGTTTTGCAGAGATTGAGGTGGAATTGATGGTGACCGACGAATGTGGTAATACCAATATAGTTAGATCTATGGTCATTCTTCAAGATAGATCTTCAGAGCTGACTACTTGTCCTGATGGTATGGTAATAGATTGCGTTCAATTTGATGCAGGCTTCTTAGATGATTTAAGCAATACAGGTAGACCTAATCGTACAGGAATTTGTGGTGATGTCAATTTGGGATTAGATGATTTGGCTACAATCACTGCTACAGTTCCGGCTAGCAAGCCTGCAAATGCTTCTCCTCAATTTGATGTTGATGGTGATGGGTCTCCAGATGCTATTCCGCCATATGACGAAACATGTGGATTTGGAGCATTACAAAGAGAGTTTGAGAGTGAGGGTGCTGTTATTTGTACACAGTATTTTGTAGTTGAGTCTGATGTGTTTAATCCGGGTTCGATTGTATGGCCACAGGACATGACTGTGAGTTGTGCTGGGTTCGAATTAGATCCCCCAACCTTCGATGATGTTTCTTGTGGACATATAAGTGTGACGGTAGAATCAGATACTATAAATAACAATGCTGGTGTTTGCTTTTCTATTCAGAATGTATGGACTGTATTGGACTGGTGTACGTTTGACAGGACAAATGGTGCTCAGGGAAGATTTACCATGACTCAGCTTATCGACGTTGTAGATGACAATAGTCCGATAGTTAGAATACCTCAGAATATGAATTTTGATCTACAGTCAAGTGCATGTTCCCTAGATTTTGTTTCTATTCCATTATCATCTACTGATGATGATTCTTGTCCAAATGGTGAATTAAGTTGGATTATTGCTGTGGACTATAACAATGATGGTTCGATTGATGTCAACCAGATTGAAAGTTCATTTTCCGGCGATACTATTCAATTGGCTTTGTTCAATCTTCCAGTTAGTAAATCAGGTCATAGTATAGTTGCTACAGTAACAGATAATTGTGGTAATGAAGGATCGGCCCAGAGTATGTTCACTGTGACCGATACAACAATCCCTACAGTCTATTGTAACTCTGTTGCGACTTCGGTGGGTGATGACGGCACTTTTGAGTTATGGGCAGTAGATTTTGATGCAGGGGCTACTGATAATTGTACAATGCAAGAAAATCTGCGATTTACATTTACAGAGCTAGCGCCACCAACTTCAACAGGTTTTTATAATCCTGATGATGGTACATCCGCAACTCAAACTGATTTTGAGAATGGTGTAGCTGATAGTTGGAATGCAATTAATAGTTCAGCTGGTAGGTTATTCACCAGAGATGATATTAGTCCACAAGGAACTGTGACGGTAAGTGTATATGTACACGATGACTGTGGTAATTTTGATTTTTGCGTAGTCAATGCTATTATTTCTGATGATGATATCCCTGTGGGTACACGTACAAGTATCTCAGGCCAATTCTCTACTGAACTAGGAGAAAGTATCCAAGAAGTGGAAACTACACTTAAATCTAATTTTGCAACGAATCCAGCAGTTGATATGTCAGATGAAGACGGCGCCTATGCATTCGCAGATATTGTGATGCAGGATGATTATCTGGTAAAAGGCTACAAGGGCGATGATGTTATGAATGGTGTCAATACTGTTGATATAATTCATGTACAGCGTCATATACTTGGACAGGAAAGATTGTCTACTCCATATAAAATGATTGCAGCAGATGTCAATCGGGATAGCAAAATCAATGGAGCCGATCTTGTCGCACTAAGAAAGATGATATTGGGTGTAAATGATAATTTCCCTCATAATGAGTCATGGACGTTTGTGGATGCAGATCAAGAATTGACTTTGGAGAATCCGTGGATATTCAGAGATTCTATCATGCTTATGAATCTTTCTCAACAAGTAACAGATTCAGACTTTATAGGTGTGAAATTAGGGGATGTAGATAATACAGTGGTGCCAAATGTTGTAAGTCAAGGAATTGAATTTAGAAATGATGACGATATTTTGTATGTATATGATGATCAATTTGTACAAGCTGGCGATAGAGTAGAAGTAGCCATATCTCCATCAGTCTCTGACGTATATGGTTATCAAGTGCAAATCCTGGCAGAAGATGGTGAAATTGTTTCATTAGATGGAGAGGGACTTACCGAAGCAAATTATCGAGTCCAGGATGACAATGTTTCTATCAGTTACAATAGTGATTTTAGCCTTTCAGATGGCACTAATGCCTTGACTATCATATTTGTTGCAGGTCGTGATGGACTGCTTTCTGATCAGTTGAGATTAAGGAATACACGACTTAAATCTGAAGCTTATGTAGGACATTCTTTGGAAGCAAGAGATATTCGATTAAAGGCAAAGGAGAGCAGTGATTTCAAATTATATCAAAATAGGCCTAACCCATTCACTGATCAAACTGATATTGATTTCGAACTGCCGGAATCTGGAGATGTCACCTTAACCTTATATGACTTGACTGGTCAAATTTTGAATTCCATAACTAAGTCAGGTGCAAAAGGATTCAATACCTGGACACTTTCTAAGTCAGATATTAATGCTACCGGTATGGTATATTATAAATTAGAATCTGGCGACAGTAAAGCAATTAGACATATGCTTATCGTAGAATAATTGCTAAGAAAAATTTTTTGTGTAAAAAAAGCAAGGCTCCACTTTCTATGAAGGGAGCCTTGCTTAATTATACTGAGATTGAGTTAGTCAGGTTTTAAATCTTTATAATTTTTCTCATTGTTTGCTTTCCACCTTCTTGATTTTGAATAACCAAAAGATAGGTGCCAGTTGTAAGATCGCTAAAAGAATGAGTATATGGTAATGTCACTTCTTGCAGAGAATTAATAATTCTCCCGTTGATATCTAATAACTTCAGGTTTACAATCTCCTGCTTCTCAGAGTCAATGGTGAACCACTCCGTAAATGGATTGGGAAAGGTTACCAAACTATCATCATTAAGTTCTGTCGTAGAAGTCGTATTATCCAAGCCATCGCAATCTTCATCTACACCATTTCCCAGAATTTCTTCAGCGCCTGGAAAGATATCTGGATTCGTATCGTCACAATCGCCACCAAGCAGCACAAATTCAGATGGAGGATCGCAAGAGACAAGTGGAAATAGATCATCTCCATATCCATCGCCGTCTGCATCAAAGAAGAAAGTGTCTCCATCTATAAGTGCTGTGTCTTCATCATCTATGAGTCCATCACAATTGTCGTCTATCTCATTGCATATCTCCTGTGCTTCTGGATTGATAAATGGATTGGTATCATCACAGTCTTCGTTATTGAAAGTAAATCCAATAGGTTGTGTGCAATCTTCGACTGTATTATTAGGGTCGCCAAATCCATCCTCGTCCAAATCTGCAAACCATAGTCCAACACCAGATATATTCGGATCATCGATATCAATCAGACCATCACAATTGTCATCTCGTCCATTACACACTTCCTGAGCACCAGGAAATACACTTGGATTATTGTCGTCGCAATCTGAGTCGTCCATCACATATCCTGCAGGTTGAGTACATGACTCAAGGGACATATTAGCATCACCAAATCCATCACTATCATTGTCTCTGAACCATCTTACATTACCACCCACGACGTCCGGATCTTGATCGTCTAACAAACCATCACAATCATCATCAATGCCATTGCATAGTTCAATAGCTCCAGGAAAGACCATCTCATTTGTATCATCACAATCGGTACTGTTGGATACAAATCCGGCAGGTTGGGTGCAAGATTCCATAAACTGATTTTCGTTTCCAAATCCATCTCTGTCCAAGTCAGCATACCAAGTTCTAAAGAGGCCACTTACATCAGGGTCATCTCCATCTGTGAGATTGTCACAATCATCATCTACACCATTGCAAGTCTCAGTTGCAGCTGGATTGATTTGAGGATTGCCATCATTACAATCATTGCCGTTGTCTACATAGCCTGCAGGTCTCACACATTCTTGGACTGAATTAGCTGCATTACCAAAGCCATCACCATCTGCATCCAAGTACCATGTTGCGGCTCCAGAGAAGTCAGGGTCATCACCATCAACTAAGCCATCGCAATCATCATCAAGGCCATTACATACTTCTGTAGATCCTGGGAAAATACTTGCGTTACTATCATTGCAATCACCTGCATTGGCAACGAAGCCAAATGGTTGCGAACAATCCATACGTGACACAGCCGCATCACCCCATCCATCATTGTCAGCATCTTGATACCAAACAGCACCACCAACTAGATTAGGGTCGTTGCCATCTACAAATCCATCACAATCATCATCTATAGAATTACAAGTTTCTGTGGCTCCAGGATTGATATTAGGATTATTGTCATTGCAATCTCCATTTATAGATACGAAACCCGTAGGCTGGACACAGGAAATTTCAAATATATCTGTATTGCCAAATCCATCTCTATCTGCATCCACATACCAGATGCCGTTACCTTGATTATCAGGATCAGCAGAGTCAATTAGTCCATCACAATCGTCATCAAAACCATTACATACTTCCTGTCCCATTGGATTGACAAGTGGGTTCATGTCGTTGCAATCTATATTATTGTCCACAAACCCAAGAGGTTGTGTGCAAGACAGCATGGTGTTTTGATTATCTCCAAATCCATCTCCATCATTATCTGCATACCATACAAGGGTGCCAGTTAAGCTTGGGTCCTCCTCATCGATAAGTCCATTACAATTGTCATCTAATCCTCCGCAAACTTCAGGACTATTAGGATTGACAGTAGATCGGGAATCGTCACAGTCAAGATTATTGCCTACAAACCCTATGGGCTGACTACAGGCCATGACACTATTACTTGGATTTCCAAATCCATCCATGTCACCATCAAAATACCAAATAGTCGCACTTGTTAAGTCAGGATCATCTCCGTCTATGAGTCCATCACAATCATCATCTATACCATTACACAGTTCTGGAGAAGATGGGCTAATCGTATTATTACCATCATCACAATCGTTATTATTGGAGACAAAATTGGCGGGTTGAATGCAAGCCTGTACGCTGTTGTTTGGGTTTCCAAATCCATCGCCATCCAAATCTGCAAACCATACAACTAACCCTGTAATACTAGGGTCCGCCTGATCGATTAGTCCATCACAATCATCATCCAAACCATTGCATACTTCCTGACCAGCTGGATTGATGCTGCTATTCTCATCATTACAATCCAGATTGTTGGGAACATGTCCAGGAGGTGGTGCACAACTGAGGATACCGATATCGTTGGCATCTCCAAATCCATCTTGGTCATTATCTATATAGAATGTCGCTGCATTCACAACACTTGGGTCATTATCATCTACAAGGTTATCACAATCATCATCTATGCCATTGCAAGATTCTACAGCATTAGGATTAATGTCGGGATCATTGTCATTGCAATCAAGACTATTACTTACAAATCCACTAGGCCGTGTACATGAAACAACAGCATTACCTATGTTACCGAATCCATCACCATCAAAGTCGCCATACCATAACAGAACACCTGTCAAATCAGGGTCGTTGGTATCTACCAATCCATCGCAATCATCATCTATGCCATTGCAAATTTCTGGCGCATTAGGATTGATAAAGCTATTGTTGTCATTACAATCTGTGCTATTACTGACGAACCCAGCAGGAGCATTACAGGATTGTATTACTATAGCAGCATTGCCAAATCCATCTCCATCAAAGTCTCTAAACCAACTAAGGGTACCCGTTACATCTGGGTCATTGCTGTCTACTAGTCCATCGCAATCGTCATCTATCCCATTGCATATTTCTTGGGCTAGGGGATTAATAAATTGGTTGTTATCATTGCAGTCTCCACCCATAGACACATATCCTGGTGGTTGGCTACAAGAGATCAACGTTATCAAATCATCTCCGAATTGATCATTATCCATATCGCGAAACCATAGATTATTTCCAACTAGACTAGGATCGTCTGCGTCAATCAATCCATTACAATTATCATCGATGCCATTACATACCTCATCAGCGTTTGGATTGATATCAGCGTCTGTGTCATCACAATCATCTGGATTGTCCACATAGCCTGTTGGTTGGTTGCAGTCCGCTAAAGCCATAGTAGCATCTCCAAATCCATCACCATCATTATCGAAGTACCATCTCAGTGCCATTACCAAGTCTGGATCATCCGTATCTACCAATCCATCACAATCATCGTCTATGCCGTTACACACCTCATCTGCACCTGGAAATACATCTCTATTGGTATCATCACAATCGGTATTATCAACAACATATCCTATAGGTTGGATGCAAGCCATCATAGACATCGACGCATCTCCGAAACCGTCTCCATCATTATCAAGATACCATGTATCAGCATTGATAAGCGTTGGATCAGCATCATCTATTAGTAGATTGCAGTTGTCATCTATGCCATTACATATCTCATCTGCACCAGGATTGACATTAGGATCATTATCATCACAATCTTCAGTGACATCCCATCCGTCTCCATCATCATCTATAATGACTATAGTATCTATCTGAAAGTCATTATTACTTATATCAAAGAATGTTGATGATGACTGGAATCCACCACCACCCTGATGGCATCGCAATAATATTCTCGCTTGTGTAGTAACCATATCTGGGACTGGTATAGTAATCGAGCCATTGTTCGATATACTGTCTTCTAAGACACTATATGATACGCCACTATCTGTACTGATTAAGATGTCTATGAGAGGGCAGTGCAGCGAGGTATTGTTTTCATTCCATGTTATGGTAGCATTTGTGCCTACTATATACGTCTCACCTCCATTTGGCGCTGTTACCTCAAATGGTCCTGTATCTGCTACGAAGACTCTCATGGTGTCATGTACTACTCTTCCATGCCCTAGATCATTATCTCTTACTGCAAGCGAAAAGAGCATTTCTCTTTGGGTGCATGGCAATTTTTCGAAATCAGTACCAATATTATTTCCCATCAGAATTTCATTGTACTCAGGAAAGTATCTGAAGTTGTCCGTAGATGGGGGTCTATATCTAAACAGTGGTTGCGTAGGGTCATTACAGTCAGGGAGTCCACTAGTAGCTGGTCCATCTCCATCAAACTGTTCCCAATCATAGGTGAGCAAAGAAGGATCATTTATGTCATTAGCTCTTCCTACTAGTATGAAAGGAGTTTCTTTTGGAATAGTAATATTAGCGTTGGCATCCACGATTGGGTCATCGATGTTGTTTGTAGCTGTGATTACACCACAGGAGATCGAATCTATGTTTGCTTGGATCGCTTCTATAGATGCATAATGGAAAAAAGGATCCGCTTCAATTGTATATGATAACTGACTGCAAGTAGCTAGAGAGGACATAATGGATGATCCTGCACCTGGTTCGTATCTGAATCCATCTACAGAATCCTGGCATTCTCCTGCAGCAGAATTATTGTCTGCGCCGAATTGATGTCCTAGATTATGGCAAACAAAGTCTATCCATAAGGTGTTAATACTAACTGTTGTGGATGAGAACCCTTGTGCTTTTTGAAATGGAGAACAGACGACAGCTTGTGTGCCTGCTCCACCCAAATTATCCCAACTTAAGAGGTGGCCAACATCAAAATCATTGGCATCTAGAACGCTGAATATAGTTTCGTTCGCTTCCTGAAGTAATTGTGTAGGGCTAATATTACTATATGGATCATTGTTAGGGTCTTCAAAAATCAAGATGGGAGAGGTAATCAAGGTGAACTCTATTCCTAAGTCTCTAAGGTATATGAGATTGATCATATTTACACCTGAAGCCAAGGCATTCATCACATTGGTCGGATTGTAAGGGGTACCACCAAATTGTTGTGAAAATTCCCCTGTTGTAGATAGCGCTAGTCTGAATGTGATTTTTTGATCAGGTGCTAAGGACCTGTTGATATGTTGTTGAGCAATCTTATTCACTTTATTTTCTACACTGTGCTCTATTGCCACATTCGATTTATCTCTTTTGTAGTATACAAGATGTATATCATTATGATTTTTTGAAGCTGGTTCAATGTAATAAGAGTCATAGGCAGTAAGTACTGATGCATGAAAACCGGCTGAGCTGATGTCGCAGGCAATATGTACAGAAGGATCATTAGCCATATAACCGTGGAAAGTCTGGATGTTATAATGGTGAGCAACATCCTCAGAAATAATATTTGTTCTCTTTAGTATAAATTGGGCCATTTCTCCTTCTGGATTAGGTAGCCAAATGCTGCCATCTTCTTTACGCAGAGTGTTATAGAAATGCTCTCCATCAATGGATACCATCTTGTACTTAACTGGTGGATAAGTCAAATAAGGATTTGTTATCGTAGGTGATTTAGTTGTGGTATGCCAATCAGAGGAGTTGATTTGAGCAAAAACTGAAAAACCAGACGCAGAAATCAGAAGGATAACCACGCTGAGTTGAATTTTCAGCTTTTTAATTGATAGATACATTTATACAGATTATGGGTTCCAGATGGAATCGTAATTTGGGATTACAATCTTAACATTCAAGTAGCAATAATATAACGAATGCAGTGAATGGAATTGCTGCCATTACTTTTTTATCTCACTAATTAAATCTTGAATATAATTAAATGTATCAATCTAGCCTTATCAACAAACTAAATGCATATATGTGATTAATAATCAGTTGCTAATACATTTAATTATTACTTAATATGAATGCATAGGCATATGGATTTTTAGTCTGCATTTCCATATAGTGGAGGTGAGTTTGGATCCTATATGTCAATTTGGCGATGAAAAGAATGTAGATCTCTATGCTGAAGTAGTGTACATATGATTCTATTACTTAATACATATATCATCTGTGCATTGGATTTTCTTCATTGTATTTACCGTTTTGGGCTTCTACAATATTAAGTTGATCCACCTAACACCTGAGTCTGATATATTCTTCTTATTGAATCGGTGTAGATATCTGCCAACGATAGGTATGTGCACATTTTTTTTGGCAAATCCATTCCAAAGTGAATTAAGTAGGCATTAGCTTTTCTTGTGATTTGGTTCACCTTAGGTGTGGGAGCATAATGGGATTTGTAAAGGTTAAGGTGTGAGATAAGTATTACCCTTTGGATTTTTTCTTCTTCTTTTTGAAGTTGGTTACCTTCTTTGAAAACTTATCATCTCTTTTGTTTTTCTTTTTTGACCCCCTTCGATTCTCAAATTTGCGCTTGCCTCGATGAGCTCTCTTACCTCTTTCGCGACGATTTCTATCTCTTCCTGATTTGTTTTTAGAGAAAGAGCCATCATCTGTCTCATTGAGATCCTTTGAAGTGCCAAGATTGAGTCTGTCTAATTCCTGGACCAGTAATCTGGAAATAAGATCTTCCTTACTCATATTTCCAAGCAGAAGTTGGACGTGATCGGAGAGTTTCTTTTCTACCTTTCCCAATGGATTGATATCAGAGAAATCCATAGCCCAATTGGTCAATCTGATTTCTGCAATTTTGTCAACCTCCGGTATCATAACCTTCTCGAACGAGATCCCTAATATCTTCTGGAGCTTAGCGATTCTATATTTTTCCTTTTTTGAAATAAAGGCTATAGATGTACCTTCTTTTCCCGCCCGTGCAGTTCGGCCACTTCTGTGTGTATAATAAGCGACTTCGTCTGGCAGACTAAAGTGGAATACATGAGTCAAATCTTGTACGTCTATACCTCTAGCTGCAACATCTGTAGCTATCAGTACTTGCAATTCATTACTCCTAAATCGACTCATGACTCTGTCCCTCTGTGCTTGAGATAGATCACCATGAAGCGCATCAGCTTTATAGCCCTTCTTAAGAAGACGTTCTGCTAATTCTTGTGTATCACGTCGCGTTCTACAAAAGACCACCCCTCTCATCTGACCATGGATATCCAAGAAACGCATAAGGGCCTCAGTCTTATTTCGCTGTTTGACGATAGTATATAGGTGTTCTATATTTTCGTTGACTTCGGTTTCAGCTTTAATTTGGACATCTATAGGATTGTCCATATATTTTTTCACGATTTTTCTAATCGCAGAAGGCATTGTCGCTGAAAAGAGCCAAGTCAATTTCTCATCAGGAGTATAACTGAGAATCTCATCTAACTCATCTTTGAATCCCATATTGAGCATCTCATCTGCTTCATCCAGAACAAGATATTTCAGTTTTTCCAGTTTGACAGCTTTTCTGTTGATAAGGTCTATCAGTCTACCGGGAGTAGCAATAATAACATGCTGGGTCTTTTTTAATGCCTTGATCTGGTGCTGAATGGGCGAGCCACCATAGACCACAAGCGTATTGATGCGATCCATCTTGCTGCTGAATTTCGAGAGCTGTTCCGCTATCTGTTTCCCAAGTTCTCTGGTAGGTGCAAGGATGAGTCCCTGAGTCATTGACTCAGAAGGATCCAGCAAATCAAGCAGTGGTAACCCAAAGGCAGCTGTCTTACCTGTTCCAGTTTGGGCTAATCCAATGAAGTCTCTTTGCTCTCCTAATAATCTTGGAATAGCCTGTTGTTGGATGTCAGTTGGTGTCTCGAACTTTAATTCTTGAAGGGCTTCAAGGATTTCTTCAGACAAGCCCAGCTTTTTAAATGAACTCAAATGTGTTGATTCATGGCGTTAATAAAGGCACAAATGTAGTCTAATTAAAACTGCTTGTGCTAAAAGATTTTATACCATCAATCTAGGAGATCATTCTTGCTAATAGGGTACAAGCGACAATGGCGGCAGTCTCTGTTCTTAGTCTGTTGTCAGATATGTTGATGGACAGAAAACCCTTTTGGTTGGCCGCCTCAATTTCGGACTGGGTAAAATCTCCCTCTGGGCCAATAAGTATGCAAGCACTAGTGCTAGATTCCTGTAACTGATATAGGCTTTGATTCTCCTCTTGATAATGAGCAATATAATTTACAGTGTTCACTGATGAAGATTGTACGTCTATAATTTTATCGAACTGTTGTAATTCATGAAGGGTTGGGTGGAAAGGCCTTAGGCTTTGAAGCGCAGCACTGCGAAGTACTTTACTTGACCTTGTTAGATTAACCTTTTGCCTTTCGCTCCTTTGCGTGATTAAGGGAATGATATCAGTTACGCCTATCTCTACTGATTTTTCTACCAACCATTCCCATCGAGACCTATTTTTAGGTGGGGCAACGACCAAGGTCAGTGTGTAATCCTTGGGCGCATGTTGGGTCACTTCTAATACTTTCAAGTACGCTTCTCGCTTGGTGATTTTATCAATCAGCGCTTTACCTGATAGGCCCTTACCATCACTAATCGAGATGATGTCTCCCATTTGATGGCGTAGGACCTTAATGCAATGATGAAATTCATCTTCTTGCAATAGTGCAGTAGTCGCATCCATTTCGTATGCGAAGAATTGGATCATTTACAAGCTTTAATATTTTTAATTTAAATGATCTGCTATTTTAGTTAGTAAAGTGCTTAGGAGCATCTTTTGGTTTGCCTGAAATTTTCCAGCCTATAAATGCCATTGGCAAATAGGCTAGAAGTAGGTCTGTTAAAGTAAACCACATAGGCTGCACTTGAACCATGTAAACCATAGATATACCAGCTAAGAGAAAGAAGATACCAACTATCATGGCCATAGAATAATGTTTGCTGGCTGAAAATTTTGATGCCCAGAATGCTCCTATAAGTGTACCAAGTGCATGGGCTATCCACGGTAGGATCATGTGCTTAGCCTCTAGTAAATGAAAAGTTTCACGCATGCTTTCAGGAGTCGAATAGTCATAACCTTCTGGAAATGGAATGATGACTCCACTGAAGTTAATTATCATCCCATTAACAACTGATCCGAATACCAAGCCTAAGATGACGGCAATAACATTTCTAAGTATAGGATTCATAGCTGATTGTCGTTTATTTCAATAAAAAAGCAAGGTATCATTTTCTGATGCTATTTCAAGCAATGTTTAATCTTCACATGTAAATTATTTTATAAGTCTGAATTGAGTAGATGAATAATTTGTAAGAAAAATGGCATTATGTGAAAACTCTCCATTTTTGTGGCCAAATACATACAACGATGTTCGGAAATTTGATCTTAGTGGTAATTGCTATTGTTTTTTTCTCATTGAATGGGCATTCACAGATTGTATAGACAGGCCTGATCAAACAGAAAGTTCTGCAACTATACCCCAAAGGTGCCTTGCAGGTGGAAGCAGGTCTGCAAGTATCTACAGTAGGAGAAGGAGATTTTGGTAACTCGACAATGGTTGTTGCCAACCAACCTATTCCGTTATGGCGTGACAGATAATTTCGAGCTAAGGGTTATCAATCAATTTGAAATTGTCACAAGAACCATTTGGGGAGATTACAGAACTTGAAGAATTGATATTGAATGCAGATGCAGGGTTCACTTATCTTGTCCATGAAAACTTCCAATTAGACTTTTTGTTAGGTACAGGAATCAATCAAAGGAATAATTACTTTGGGATTGGAGGTAGTTGGTTATTCTTGCCTGAGCAAGGTGAATAGCCTTATGTTGGTTTTGAAAGGTATCTTGATATTAAATTAACATATCATTTCTGTATTAATTAATATGAGGTTAAATGGATTGATATATCGATGTCTTTAGTTTGTTTTTTCTCAACTTCAAATTGTCAAGCAATATGCTAGTCAATTCGATTAAGAACAAACTTCCCGTTATGCGAACTTCCGTTATTTTTTTTTTCGTGATGTGTGCCTGCCTACAATTAGATGCACAAATTTTAAATAACCCGAGGGTTGGTGGTAATATACTGTACGGAGGACATAGTACAGGTCTGCTTGGAGAACTTAATTTCAGATTAGGCGTCGGAGATAAATTCGACTTAATTACACGCTATACCACCAATGCAAATACGGCCGATCGGGTGACATTTGGGGTTTTATATAAGCCCATACAGTTAGGCCGTTTTTATCCTAGTATTGGTTTAGATCTTAGCTATAATTACGAAGAATTATTTGGTTTTGAAGAACGGGAAAAATTCTTGGGCATAGAGGTACCACTAATGCTCAACTATCGTATTACTAAGCGAATTGAAGTTAATACAGGATTTGTGTTCCGTGAATCAAAGTTTAGCAGAGCTAATAATAATTATCTGTCGCTTGGTTTCAATGTAGCCATCGGCAAGTAAAACCACTATTTCTTGTAACTAGATGGCGGTCGGAATGGTCTGACCTCAACCTTAGAAGGCAACGTACGAGCTGGCATTGTCAATAAGTCGATTACTAATTTTCCAATATCTTCAGGTTGAATTTTCCAAGCATCCTTTGTCTTGCTAGGCTTGCGGTTATTGAAGAAGGTTGATACAGAACCCGGCATAATTGTACTGCATTTAATATCGTAGGGCCGTAAGTCCATCATCATGGCTTGGGTAAATCCAACCAGTCCAAATTTACTGGCGTTATACGCTGTCCCTTTTTCGAAAAAATTAGTGCCAGCAAGACTGGCTATGGTGATGATATATCCTTTGGTTCTTTTGAGAGAGGCTATGCTGGCTTTACACGAATTGAATACACCAGTCAGATTGACGTCTATGGTTTCGCTCCATTGTTTTGGCGTGAGGTCTTCTATGCTATGGAAATGACCTATGCCAGCATTTGCAATAAGTACATCTAATTTTTTCCACTCTTTTTTTAAGGCAGATACTGCCGCTTTTTGATCTTTGAGATTAGCCACATTTCCAGCATGTCCTATTATTCTACCCTTGTATTTTCTGTCAAGCTTTTTTACCACTTCATTGACAGTAGATTTTTTTCTTCCAGTTATCATAACTCTCATGCCATTCTGCAACATCGCGACTGCTATGCCCAGTCCTATTCCTTTGGTGCCACCTGTAATTAGTGCCGTTTTATTTTCTAAACTCATTTCTTGTTATTTGTCATAAAACCTAAATATAATATTAGGAAATGATTTTACTGTAAGTATGTGCTCTATTCCTTCATGCGTAATATTATGTGCACGGGTCATTAGATGTGGATATTCGGCTAGGTGAGGCTTGGATACTGGTCCCCATATTAGACATGTTGCCTTAATCATTATGTGTAAGTTTAAATACATAATCAAACCATTCATTGGATACGGAGAAGATTTGGTTATTTTGGACATTTACTAGACTGTCTGTGTATAAAATTTCTGACGATTGTTAATGTAATAATCCACAAAATTTGGTGCTTTAAATGAAACTACAAGCTACTCAATTAGCAGTATTCTTTGGCCTTACGCTGATTATTGCCATTGTAACTTATCTCTACTGTAGGGGTAAACGAGGCAGTGATAACGGAGAGAAAGAGTATTTTCTTGCAGGTAGTGATTTGAAGTGGTACTTCGTTGCAGGTTCCATCACCTTGACTAATCTCTCTACAGATCAGTTAGTGGGCATGAATGGAAATCAAATGGCCTTACTGGCCTGGTGGGAACTGGCTGCCGTCGCCGGTTTGCTCATGCTAACCTATGTTTTTATCCCAGTCTACTACAGATACAAGTGTACAACGACTACAGAATTACTCGAACGGCGATATAATAATCCACATATACGAGCTTTAATTTCGTTGCTCTTTTTGGCGGGCAATGTCTTCATATTATTACCAGCAGTTCTATATGGTGGTTCTTTATTTATGCAGCAAATGTTTGGCCTTGAACATTTTAATATTTACTACATGGCTATTGCATTTGCATTAGTAGGGACTGCATATGCTGTCTTTGGAGGTCTTCGTGCCGTAGCGGTGTCAGATACATTTTCAGGCGTCCTATTATTATCCTTGGCCTTATATGTTGTATGGATAGCCTTGCAGGCAATAGACTTTGATTTTACAGGGATTCCTGTAGAGCGACTGACAATGATTGGTGATTACAATTCTCCTATACCTATCGCCACCTTGTTTACAGGGATGATATTTATTCAAATGTTTTACTGGTCCACAAATCAGACAATTACCCAAAGAGCAATGGCATCACCCTCTGTAAAAGAAGCACAAAAAGGAATACTTACAGCTGCGGCCATAAGATTGTTGATAGTGCCACCGATCATTGTTTTGCCGGGCATCATTTCTTACAAATTATTCGGAGAGATCAGCAATAACAGAGCCTTCGGGATGATCGTAAGTGAGTTGCTCCCCCAAGCCTTGACAGGTGCTTTCGCTGCAGCAATTGCAGCGGCGGTCCTCACTACATTTAATTCTATACTTAATGCCTCAGCAGCGCTTTGGGTCTGTGATGTACATGAAACCTATATTAAGAAGAACCCTAATATTCCTCGTCTAACGATGCTTGTATCTGTAGTTATGGTCATACTAGCTTTTATCATGTTCCCAGTTTTTATCCACGCAGATAATCTTATAAATCTAATGCAGGAATTGTATGGTTTCTTATCTATGCCCATACTATCTGCCTTCATGGTTGGACTCCTATTTCGGAACGTCGATGCCAAGTCTGTAATTATAGCTGTGATTCTTGGCGTGCTCTTATATGCCTTCTTTACGCAGGTGTGGCCTGTGTTGCCAGGTGGAAATTATATTCATATGATGGCAATTACTTTGATATTTAGTGTGCTGGTTGCCTTAGTTATTAATAGAGTCATCTTTGGACGGTCAGCTGTATGGGATGCACATAATGTGTTTGGACGAAATGCGAAGCCGTATGAGTAAGATGTTATTAGGCGTATGTTATTATCCTGAGCATTGGGATGAAGCGATGTGGAGCAGTGATGTGTCTGAGATGAAGTCCTTAGGATTATCAGTTGTTCGGATAGGAGAATTTGCATGGAGTAGATTGGAACCCGTAGAGGGCCAGTATGATTTTGATTGGCTTGATAGGATAATTCAACTATTGGATGATTCAAATCTCAAGTTTATCTTAGGAACGCCAAGTGCCACACCACCCAGATGGGTGCTGGATAAGTACCCAGATATGTTGGCATGGGATGAGCAAGGCAAGGAGAGAGGTTTTGGTTCTCGACGTCATTATTGTTTCTCACACACTGGATATAGACAATTAGCATCAGAGATGGCAGGTCGTCTGGCTCAGAGATATGGGAGTCATCCTTCGTTATATGCTTGGCAGACGGACAATGAATATGGTTGCCACGACACCACGCGGTCATACAGTCCACATGCACTGATGGCTTTTCAGAAATGGCTAGAAGATAAATACAATTCAATCTCAGAATTAAATCAGCGATGGGGCAATGTTTTTTGGTCCATGGAATACAATTCTTTTGAACAAATAGAACTGCCAAATCTCACAGTGACGGAGCCTAATCCTATCCACAAGTTGGATTTCTTTAGGTTTTGTTCTGATCAGGTAGTTGTTTGGAATAAGGCTCAAGTGGATGCTATCCATAATTATTCTGATGCGCCCATCTTTCATAACTACATGGGCAGGATTACAGACTTTGATCATTTTAAATTAGGAGAGGATTTAGATTTGGCTACTTGGGATAGCTATCCGCTCGGCTTTCTAGAAGACCGCTCTGACAGACCATCGTCCTTCAAGCATAAATATCAATATACTGGAGATCCAGATTTTCAGGCCTTTCATCATGATTTATACCGAGCAGTAGGCAAGGGCAGGTGGGGGATAATGGAGCAGCAGCCAGGTCCTGTAAATTGGGCACCACACAACCCTTCACCGGCTTCAGGTATGGTCAGACTATGGACGCTAGAAGCGATGGCACATGGTGCTGAGTTCGTTGCTTTTTTTAGATGGAGACAACCGCCTTTTGCACAAGAACAAATGCATTCTGCCCTCAAGCGACCAGATAACAGACCTTCTCCTATGCTCAGTGAACTGAAGCAACTCAAAGAGGATTTGAACTCATATGACATACAAAAGATAAAAAGCCAATCTATTAATCAAACTTTAGTAGCACTCATTTTTGACTATGAGAGTCAGTGGGCATGGGAAGTGCAGCCCCAAGGTGAAGATTTTGACTATTTTAGATTATGCTATGAATTTTACTGTGGGCTAAGAATGCTTGGTCTTGATGTAGATATAATCTCTTCAGACTGCACTTCACTGAAACAGTATGAAATGGTTCTGGCACCGGGCATATTTTGCATTAACGACAATCTAATTGCTTTAATGTCCGATTACAGAGGTGAAGTGATTTTGGGCCCCCGTACACATACAAAAACCACTGATTTCCAGATTAATACCACTAGTGTCTCTCAGCTGATGGAATTGCCTTTAGTGCTGGATATGGTAGAAACATTGCGACCATCGGCGTCAAGAGTGATTGATAAGGTTGGTATCTTTCATAGATGGATGGAGCATATACAACATGAGGATAAAGCATTGGAGCCAGTTATCCACAATAATAATAAGACTTATATTGCAGGATGGCCTGACGAGAATACGCTTCAGAATATATTGATAACTTGCTTAGAACGAGCAAACATACCTTATGATGTACAACAAGCTAGTACTAGAATACGCAGCAAGTTTGTGATTGATTATATGATGGAAGAAGAATTTAGAGAGCTAAGCATATAAACTGGGTCTGATAGTTACACCTTATGATATTAATTAAGCATCATTGAATTAGAAAATAATAGTATGGATTTTTCCACTTTTGACATGGTATTTTTTTGCGGCTGGTTATTGTTCATTATGGGATTTGGGATATGGATATCCAATCGTAATAAGCAAGAGACAGTACAGGATTATTTTTTGGCATCCAAGTCCTTGCCCTGGTGGGCTGTGGGCGGTTCTCTAATCGCATCTAATATTTCTGCAGAACAGTTTATCGGGATGTCAGGGTCTGGATATGTGGTAGGTATGGCCATCGGAGCCTACGAATTGATGGCAGCGCTGACCCTGATAGTAGTAGCTAAGTTTTTCTTGCCCATATTCATCAAGAAGGAGATATATACGATGCCTCAGTTTCTAGAGCAAAGATTCGATAACAGAGTCAGGACTGGGTTAGCTGTCTTCTGGTTGTTGCTATTTATTTTTGTCAATATCACTAGTGTGCTCTATCTGGGAGGATTAGCGTTGAAAAGTATAATGGATATTCCGCTGATCTATGGGATTATCGGCTTAGCTATATTTTCATCTACCTTCTCTATTATGGGAGGACTGAAAGCGGTTGTATGGACAGACCTTATTCAGGTAGTCGTGCTCGTTATTGGTGGACTCATAGCAAGTGTTATGGTGCTTAAGGCCTTAGGAGGTGGCGTCATGGAGGGGTTGTCTACCCTTGTGGAGAGAGCACCAGAAAAGTTTGATATGATACTGGATAAAAATAATCCAGAATATAAGAACCTACCGGGCATTAGTGTCTTGATAGGCGGGATGTGGATAGCTAATTTGTATTACTGGGGCACCAATCAGTATATCATTCAGAGAGCTTTGGCTGCTAAGAATTTAAAAGAAGCCCAGAAAGGAACTGTCTTTGCCGCCTTTGTCAAAATTCTATTGCCACTGATTGTTGTCATTCCTGGGATAGCTGCCTTTGTATTAGGTGCAGATCTTGAAAAAGCTGATGAAGCCTATCCATGGGTGCTTAATGAATATGTAACTACTGGATTTAAAGGTATTGCCTTCGCCGCCTTGATTGCTGCGATTGGGTCGTCTGTCAGTTCTATTGTCAATAGTGCCTCTACCATTTTCACCTTAGATATTTACAAACAAATAAAGAAGGATAAATCAGAGGATCAAAAGCATCTTGTCAGAGTTGGGAAAATATGCTCTGCAGTATGTCTATTACTCGGGGTCCTTATTGCGCCATTACTCGGGAATCTAGATCAAGCTTTTCAGTATATACAAGAGTACACTGGATTTATAAGCCCAGGTGTCGTCGCTATATTTTTGCTTGGTTTCTTCTGGAAGAGAACCTCCGCTAATGCCGCGTTAGCCGCAGTTATTTTATCTATTCCGCTTTCTGTCGCCTTCAAATTTCTACTCCCTGAATTCCCATTCATGGATAGGATGGGTGCTTGTTTCTTACTCATTGTTGCCATAATGGTTGTCATATCTCTAATTGATAATAAGACATCTGATCATAAAGCTATCAACATAGAGAAAGGACTCTTCAAAACAGATACAGTATTCAATGTCGCGACTGTAGCTATCTGTGGTATCCTTGCTGTGATATACGCTGTATGGTGGTAGCCTGATGAAATTAGCGGATATGAAGGAAAAGGTAAGAGAGTTCTTTTTACGAGAATTCAGTAATGAACCTACAATTATTGTCAGAGCTCCAGGACGGATAAATTTGATTGGAGAACATACTGATTATAACCTAGGATTGGTTTTTCCTGCGGCGATAGACAAGAGCATGTACTTTGCGTTTAGGGCTAACCAGACTAAGGCATTGAATTTGGTGGCGCATGATTTGAATGATAGAATAAGTCTCCAATTAGAAAACCCCAATTCAGATAAATTATGGGTAAGGTATTGTCTAGGCATTATAGATGAGTATAAGAAGCTAGGCCATACTCTACCTGGCTTTGATTGTATCTTCATGAGTGAAATTCCTATAGGGGCAGGGCTGAGCTCCTCTGCTGCATTGGAGTGTGGTTTTGCCAAGGGTATAGATACTCTGATAGATAGTGGGTTGAATGCTTGGGACATAGTCAGAATGAGTAATAGATCCGAGAATAATTATCTAGGCATTCAGAGTGGCATCTTGGATCAGTTTTCATCCATGTTCGGTCAAGAAGAAAAAGCGATGTTAATGGATTGTAGTAAGGATACCTTTGAATACTATCCTGTAGAATTAGCGCCTTACTCTTTAGTATTAATTAATACCAACGTCAAGCATACGCATCTGTCCTCAGGGTATAATGATAGACCTGCTGAATGCAAAGAGGTAGTAAAAATTGCAAAAAGGGAAGGCATAGAAATTGACCACTTAAGTCAATTAAATTTAAATCAATTAGATGGTCTAAAGAAGAAGTTGACTGACACACTTTATAATCGAGCCCAATTTATCATAGAAGAGAATGGGAGAGTGCACAAATTTAAAGACGCCTTACTTGCCAAGAATTTTACAACCTTAGGGGATGTACTTTATGCTTCTCATTATGGGTTGCAAAACCTATACGAGGTAAGTTGTACTGAATTAGATTTGCTAGTAGAACTGAGTCGACAGCAATCTGCCATTATAGGATCTAGAATGATGGGCGGAGGATTTGGTGGCTGTACTTTGAATCTTATCCTTGATGAAGAAAAAGAAAGGGTTGTTGAAGAAATTTCTCTTCGATATCATAAACAAACAGGCATAGAACCCAGTGTGTATCATGTAAGTATCGGTAATGGAGTAGAAGTAATTTATAGAGGAAGTCAGAATTAAGTTGACCGCATTTTTTTATAAGCATTAATTAATCCATTAGTAGAACTATCATGACTATTCACTTCCTCCTCCTGGTCTAGCTCTGGTAATATCTTTCTGGCTAACTGCTTACCCAATTCTACTCCCCACTGATCAAAACTATAGATATTCCATATGTATCCTTGAACGAATATTTTATGCTCATACATAGCAATTAACTGCCCTAACGTATAGGGTGTTAATTTTTGCACTAGGATGGAGTTCGTCGGTTTATTACCGTCAAATATTTTAAACGGGACAATTTTTTCATACACATCTTTAGCAAGACCTTGTGCTTCAAATTCTTGGATCACAGTGCTTTCGTCTTTACCATTCATCAGGGCCTCTGTCTGCGCAAAAAAGTTACTCAATAATTTATTGTGATGGTCGCCTATATCATTATGTGAGACGGCAGTTGCTATAAAATCACATGGAATTAATTTACTACCTTGATGGATAAGTTGGTAAAAGGCATGTTGTCCATTTGTGCCAGGCTCTCCCCATATAATTGGTCCAGTCTGATATGTAACTGGTTCACCATTTCTGTCCATTGACTTACCATTACTTTCCATATTGCCCTGCTGGAAGTAAGCTGGAAATCGATGCAGATATTGGTCATAGGGTAGGATGGCTTCTGAATCTGCGCCAAAGAAATTATTGTACCATATACCTAACAGTGCCATAAGGACGGGGATATTGTCCTCATACTTTGCTTCTCTGAAGTGTTGGTCCATGGCTCCCATGCCTTCTAGCAAAGATTCAAACTGACCGTACCCAATTGTCAGAGCGATAGAAAGACCAATGGCACTTGAAAGAGAGTACCGTCCACCTACCCAATCCCAGAATCCAAAAACATTATCGGCAGATATTCCAAACTTTTGAGCACCAGATATATTAGTAGATAAAGCCACAAAATGCTTTTCTATATCCTCAGTGCTTCCGCCATTATTTAGAAACCACTCCTTGGCTGTATGCGCATTGGTCATTGTTTCTTGAGTAGTGAATGTCTTTGAAGCTATTATAAATAAGGTTGTCTCTGGGTTGACTTGTTTCAGTACCTCTGCTATATGAGAACCATCTACATTAGATACAAAATAGGTAGAAATACCATCTACCCAGTAGGGCTTCAAGGCTTCAGTGACCATTACAGGACCTAAATCAGAACCGCCAATGCCGATATTTACAATCTGACGAAGTGGCTTGCCGGTAAATCCTACTATCTCATTAGCATGAAAGGAAGCACAGTATTTTTTCATTTGGGCTTGCACTTGCCTAATCTTGGGTATGATATTTTCACCATTAACCTCTATGGGATTATCAGATTGTTGCCTGAGCGCAGTATGTAAAACGGCTCTATTTTCAGTTGCATTTATTTCATTACCTGTGAACATGGCATTTATGCCATCATGAAGGTTTACCTCCTGTGCCAGCTCTGCTAGGAGTGATATAGTGTCTAGAGTAATTCTATTTTTTGAGTAATCGAATAAGATACCATTTGATTCCAGTGAGAATTTATTAAACCTGGACGGATCTGCTGTGAACAAATCCTTCATGTGAAGATTGTTAATAGCGTTAAAGTGTTCTTCTAACTTATTCCAGGCACTGGTTTGTGTAGGATTTATAGAATGCAGCATAATTGTGTTATATTATTATTTTCTATAAAGTGAGCAAACATATAATGTATCTTGGATCTATAAGAAAAAGGAGACAGTAAAATTTCAATTAACTTCTGTAAATGGGCACACAAACAAATTTTAGCAATAAAAGCAGAAAGGAAAGAGTGGAGCAAGCCAGGCAAACGGTTTATGACCTCATCGTCATAGGAGGTGGTGTTACTGGCGCAGGCATTCTTTTAGATGCGACGACAAGAGGACTAAAAGCGGTTTTGGTGGAGAAACTTGATTTTGCTTCTGGGACAAGCAGTAAGTCTACTAAACTGATACATGGAGGCTTGAGGTATCTGAAGCAGCTAGAATTTGGTTTAGTAAGAGAGACAGGACTGGAAAGGTCTATAGCTCATCAGAATGCACCTCATCTTGTACATCCTGAGAATATGTTTCTGCCAATAGTTAAAAATGGTACATTTAGCAAATTCACAGCGAGTATGGCCATAAGTGTATACGATTGGTTGGCCAAGGTCCCTAAGGAGGACAGAAAGAAATCACTATCCAAGACGTCCACACTTCAAAAAGAACCACTGTTAAGGTCTGATATTTTGAAATCAAGTATCGTCTACTCAGAGTACAGGACAGATGATGCAAGGCTCACACTTGAATTGATTAAGACGGCAAGATGTGAGATCATTGATGCCTTCAATTATATGGAGGTCACGGATTTTACTTACGATGACAAAATAGTTAATGGCGTCATATGCCACGATCATATAACTGGAGAAGAAGTTAGCTTAAAAGCAGAATGCATAGTCAATGCTTCTGGTCCATGGGTAGATACCTTACGAATAACAGATGACCAGAAGACAGAGACCAATTTGAGATTGAGTAAAGGGGTCCATTTGGTGTTTGATTATGATACGTTACCATTGAAAAACTCCACATACTTTGATGCGTTTGATGGACGAATGCTCTTTGCTATACCTAGAGGGAAAGCAATCTATGTAGGAACGACTGATACGAATTATGACAAAGACAAAGATGACCTTCAGTGCACGCATGAAGATGTAACTTACATTTTGGATGCAATTAATCAGTTTTTTAAGATTGCGCCACTGACTGTAGATGATGTGAAATCTTCTTGGGTAGGTCTGCGCCCATTGATTCATCAAAAAGGAAAACCACCAACTGAGTTATCTAGAAAAGATGAAATATTTGTGTCTGACAGCGGTCTTATTTCCATAGCGGGCGGCAAGCTGACTGGATATAGAAAAATGGCAGAAAGGATAGTCGACCTTGTATATAAAACCAATGTCCATGCCTTCCAGAACTCAAAATCTGAAACGCTAAAACTAAGTCATGAGTCCTTTAATGATTACAAGGATTATAAGTCCTTCATTCAGAAAATGAATCAAGAGTATACCAGCTATGGCCTTTCTGTGCAGCAGGTCACCTATCTTATAAGTACCTATGGCAAATCCGTAATTAAAATTTTGGAAGGGGCTAACTTTAAGGAGAGTGACGATGTCAAAGTCATTCAACAAAAACTACTACATAGCCAGCTTTCCTATGGTCTGGAATATGAGTCTGTTTATCACCCAATGGATTTTTTGGATAGAAGAACTGGATGGTTGTTTTTTGATATTAGGAAAGCAAAAGATACTGTAGATTTTGTAATCTCAGAGATTGGAAAATATTTGGAGTTATCTCAGGCGGACATCGATAGAATGAAGTCAGACTGTCTCCATGAAATTTCTATCCATGGGTTAGATAAATTTAAAAAGCAATCTGCTGAAGTGTAATAAAAAAATGAGAGACAAAACAGCTTGCCTCTCATTCTAAAGTTTATTTGTGTGTAATTTACTTATTGCACAGATAGACTTGAGCTATTAAATCTAGCTCCAAATTTTACATTGGTCGTAAATTGCTCCAGACCCACTGAATAATTGCCTTTGTCATCTGGGAAGGAGGCCTTTCTATAAGTAGATACATATACACCATCAATCTTCTCATAAGTCAACTCCATCTTTATTGCTGGTTGGTTAACACCCAATGCAGGTAGTGAGAAGTAGAATAAGTCTACAAGTTTCGTATTTGGATTGAAGTATAAGATGTATTCATCATTTACTTCTTTGCCAATCGCTGCGCCATCATAAGATAGGCTTACTTTGTCATAGTTAATACCATTAACCACTTCTTGACCAAGGTATTTATGTATTGTACCTGGATCATCAAGCTTGTACATCATTGTAAACCAATAGTAGTTGGCTGTTCTTAGAAAACCTGTGCCTCCAACTGCTGCTGGATCACTAACCATATTGCCATTATGAGCAATCTTGGATGTGCCATTCATGTATAGTTGTCTCACTATTCCGCTTGTATTATCCGGTAAGACGTTAGCTTCATGACGCGTATACTCTGCCCATGAGGTTTCATCTCTGAACACATATCGCTCTTTAGATATATCGGTACCTTTTTGGTAGTCTTTGTACAGATATGAAAATTCCACTGTTCTTTTGGACGCCAATTTTTTCCATCCACCATTTACTCTATATAGAGCTTTGATCAATGATTCTGATTTGGGGTCCGCCATTTCTACGGTAGAGCTGAATGCAGTGAGTGAGAATACGAGTACTAGTAAAAGACTTGTGTTTTTAAACACTTTAATCATAGTTTATTATTTAGTTGAAAAATAAAGTCAACTATAGATAATTGCATAAGGCCCAAAAAGTTATCAAATAGGGCTAGTATTTCTATAAAAAAAGTAAAGTGTCTTCTTGCAGATGTCTTGAGTCACATTAAAAAGGGAGTGTTTTACAGAATATAACGGGTTAAAACCTCTGTGCTATCCTTAAATATGGGCATTCTATTAATCAACATTCAGCTAAACATGTCAAGCGAATTACTTGTTATATTGTGGTCAAATTTATAATACTACCTTGTCAAGCTACATCGTCACTGTTAATAATGTCAAGTATGAAGTATCCAAAGCTGATTTGGATGCCTTAGACATTGTGGAAAGGAACGGCCAGTTTCATATCATCCATGAGAACCATTCACACACATCTAAGTGCCTGTCTATCAAAGGGAAAGCACTCCATCTGATGGTGGATGGTGTTACATATAAAGTGGAAATTATGGACACCGTAGACCAGATGGTAGCTGAATTGGGCATGGATAAGATAGCTCAGACCGTCGTCAAAGACATCAAAGCACCTATGCCTGGATTGATTCTAGATATCCTCGTAGAACCTGGTCAGGAAATTAATGCCGGTGACCCGCTTTTGATATTAGAAGCAATGAAGATGGAAAATGTCATTAAAACATCCTCGGAATGCGTCGTGGACAAAATCAATAAAAGCAAAGGGGATTCTGTAGACAAAGGTGAAATTCTCATCACCATGTCATAAGTAATTCCAAATTATAGTACACCATTGAAGAAAATAGATAAAATACTAGTAGCCAATAGAGGAGAGATAGCCCTAAGGGTGATGAAATCAGCCAAGAAGATGGGCATCTCTACCGTTGCTGTATATTCTGATGCTGATAGAAATGCGCCTCATGTACTCTTCGCTGATGAATCTGTACATCTAGGACCACCCGCTTCGTCAGAATCCTACCTTGTAATGGATAAGATTATTCAAGCGGCAAAGGATACAGGCACTGATGCCATTCATCCCGGCTATGGGTTCTTAAGTGAAAATGCTGAATTTGCAAAGAAGCTAGAGAGTGCTGGTATCATATTTATCGGCCCTAGGGTACATGCGATTTCAGTTATGGGTAGCAAGTTGGCTGCTAAAGAGGCTGTGAAGAACTATGATATTCCAATGGTACCCGGCACAGATACGGCCATCACAGATATTGCTGAAGCTAAGAAAATTGCTGCTGGGATTGGATTTCCGATTCTTGTAAAAGCATCTGCGGGTGGCGGAGGTAAGGGAATGCGTATAGTAGAGAATGTGGATGAGTTCGAATCGCAGATGGAAAGAGCAATTAGCGAAGCGGAATCTTCTTTTGGCGATGGGTCCGTCTTTATAGAGAAGTATGTATCCTCACCAAGGCACATTGAAATACAAGTATTGGCTGATGAGCATGGAAATACGGTACATCTCTTTGAAAGAGAATGTAGTATCCAAAGACGACATCAGAAAGTGGTAGAAGAGGCGCCCTCAGCAGTTCTTACGCCAGCACTAAGAGAAGAGATGGGTGCGGCTGCGGTAAGAGTAGCGCAGGCCTGTGATTATACTGGTGCTGGTACAGTGGAGTTTTTATTAGAAGATAATAAGCATTTCTATTTCTTGGAAATGAATACGCGTCTCCAGGTGGAGCATCCTGTGACAGAGATGATTACCGGTGTTGATTTAGTAGAACAGCAGATAAAAATTGCAAGAGGAGAAAAGCTGAGCTTTACGCAAAGTGATCTCTCGATAACAGGCCATGCGGTAGAATTAAGAGTATATGCAGAGGACCCTGCCGAGAATTTTCTTCCTAGTGTAGGAAAGCTTAGTGTATATAAAAGACCATCAGGTGCAGGTATACGTGTAGATGATGGATTCGAGCAAGGAATGGATATTCCGATTTACTATGATCCGATGATAGCGAAGCTGATCACCTATGGTAGCACGCGGAAGGAAGCGATTAGCATGATGAAAAATGCCATTGCTGATTATAAAATAGAAGGACCTCAAACGACACTCCCTTTTGGACGATTTGTAATGGAGCATGAGGCGTTTGTTAGTGGCCAATTCGATACGCATTTTGTTAAGGAGTATTTTAACAAGGAAGCCATGTCAGCGTTGGATGAAGATGCTAGACAAATTGCTGCAAAGATTGCCCTGAAGATTTACCTGGAAAATAAAGCGCAAATAAAATCAAAGAAAGAAGATTCGATGCCGTGGAGGCAATAATCATATTATGTCAATTAACATTAATTATAAATAATGAAAATATTAGTCTGTATAAGTAAGACGCCAGAAACGACAGCTAAGATTGCTTTCAAAGATGGCAATACGGCTTATGATAGTAATGGAGTACAATTTATTATGAATCCTTATGATGAATGGTATGCGCTAGTGAGGGCCATAGAGCTCAAGGAAGCACATGGGGGTAGTGTAACGGTTATAAATGTTGGTGATGCTACCAATGATGTCGTTATCAGAAAAGCTTTGGCAATAGGTGCCGATGATGCAATAAGAGTTGATTCTAATCCAAGCAGTTCTATGTTCGTAGCAAAGCAGATTGCTAGCCAAGCTGAAGGATACGACTTGATATTAACTGGTAAGGAAACCATAGATTATAATGGCTCAGAAGTTGGTGCCATGATAGCAGAATATTTGGGCCTACCATATATTTCCTATGCAACTAAATTAGAAACTGACGGTAGTCAAGTAACTGTAGATAGAGATATCGAAGGAGGGACCGAAGTAGCCAAGGCAGCAACACCATTAGTGATCAGTGCAGCAAAGGGTATGGCTGAGCAGAAAATTCCAAACATGAGAGGCATCATGATGGCCAAGCGTAAGCCACTCAATATTGTACCTGCAGTGGATGCCGAAAATCTAGCTGTTGCTGTTTCTTATGCCTTGCCAGCGGAGAAGACCTCCGTCAAGATGATAGATCCAGATAATATGGATGAACTGGTAAGATTGTTACGTGAAGAAGCGAAAGTCCTTTAATCTCTTTCATTAAAAAAAGATAATAAAAAAGATATGGTATTAGTATATATAGAATCACATGGGGGCTCAGTCAAAAAAGCCTCATTAGAAGCCATCACCTATGGATATAAGACAGCTCAGCAGATGGGAGTAGAATGTGGGGCAGTCGTGATAGGATCCATAGGAGACGCAACCAGCCTCGGTGATTATGGTGCATCGAAAGTAATGACTATTGAATCTGCTAACCTTGAAGGATTTGACAGTCAGACTTATACTCAAGTCATCGCAGCAGCTGCAGAAAAAGCTAGTGCCTCAGTAATTATTCTGCCACATAATTCTTCAGGAAAATCAATAGCAGGTAGACTCGGCGTTAGATTGAATGCAGGCGTGGTTACAGCCGCTAACTCATTACCCAATACAGATGGTGGATTCAAAGTCAAGAAAAATGTATTTGCGGGGAAGGCAATAGCAGAGTACGAAATTAAGTCTCCGACTAAAGTGCTTACCCTTTCTCTAAATTCTATCCAACCAGAATCGATGGGAGGATCTGCAAGTGTGGAGGCATTGGACATAGAAGTGCCGGCAAGCAAAGTAACCATCGTAGAGAGGAAATTACAGCAAGGAGATGTCGCACCATTGCCTGAAGCAGAGCTTGTCGTATCAGCGGGCAGAGGAATGAAGGGACCTGAAAACTGGGGTATCATAGAAGACTTGGCAGCAGCGATTGGTGCCACTACCGCCTGTTCTAGACCTGTAGCGGATACCGGATGGAGACCGCACCATGAGCACGTCGGACAGACAGGTGTTGCAATCAAACCCAATTTATATATAGCAGCAGGTATCTCAGGAGCCATACAACATCTAGCAGGTGTCAATAGCAGTAAGTGCATCGTCGTGATAAACAAAGATCCAGAAGCACCGTTTTTTAAAGCTGCTGATTATGGCGTCTGTGCGGACCTGTTTGATGTGGTCCCCAAATTGACTGAAGCCATTAGGAAAGCGAAGGCATAAGGGATCTGAATACGCTTGGTCTCTTTATGAACCACCAATAGATATAAAAATGGATGATAGAATTGTAAGCCTTCAAGAGAAGATGGATGCGGCCAAGTTGGGTGGAGGAGAAGCCCGAATTGAGAAGCAACACAAAAAGGGCAAATTGACTGCCCGTGAACGCGTTCATTTATTATTGGATGATGGGACTTTCGAAGAGATAGGCATACTCGTAACCCATAGGACCAGAGACTTTGGAATGGATAAGCAAGTCTTTTATGGTGATGGCGTTGTGACGGGTTATGGTCTCGTAGATGGAAGACAGGTATATGTATTTGCACAAGACTTTACTGTATTTGGAGGATCATTATCAGAGACACATGCTGAGAAGATCTGTAAGATCATGGACTTGGCTATGAAAACAGGAATGCCACTTATTGGACTTAACGATAGTGGTGGAGCACGTATACAGGAAGGAGTTAGGTCCCTAGGTGGCTATGCAGATATATTCTTTAAGAATGTTATGGCATCAGGTGTTATTCCTCAGATATCTGCGATTATGGGACCTTGTGCAGGCGGAGCAGTTTACTCGCCAGCAATGACAGATTTTACCATTATGGTAGAGCAATCTAGCTACATGTTTGTGACGGGCCCTAGTGTAGTGAAGACAGTGACCAACGAAACGGTGACGTCAGAAGAATTAGGAGGTGCTAGTACGCATAGTACCAAATCAGGTGTGACCCATCTGACCGCCAGCAATGACCTTGATTGCATCAATAAAGTTAAGCAACTCCTAAGTTACCTGCCACAAAACTGTGAGCAGAAAGCGCCTTCATTACCGTATACATCAGGTACAGAATATAGAGATGAACTAGAAACGATTATACCTGAAGCTTCCACGACGCCTTATGATATAAAGTCGGTAATCAGTGGGATAGTAGATGAAGAATCATTCTTTGAAGTCCATAAAGGTTATGCAGATAATATCGTAGTCGGTTTTGCTCGACTTGCGGGTAAGAGTATCGGTATTGTTGCTAACCAGCCGATGATCCTCGCAGGATGCTTGGATGTTAATTCATCTAAGAAGGCGGCCCGCTTTACCAGGACCTGCGATTGCTTCAATGTACCACTACTTGTCATTGTAGATGTACCTGGGTTCTTGCCTGGCACAGACCAAGAGTGGAATGCCATTATCACCAATGGTGCTAAATTACTCTATGCCCTCAGCGAGGCAACGGTGCCTAGAATATCATTAATCACACGTAAGGCCTACGGTGGTGCCTACGATGTGATGAACTCTAAACACATAGGTGCAGATCTGAATTACGCTTGGCCAACAGCGGAGATTGCCGTGATGGGTGCTAAAGGTGCATCAGAAATTATATTTAGAAAAGAGATATCTGCGGCTGATGACCCGGCCGCGAAGTTGGTAGAGAAGGAGAAAGAATATGCAGACCTTTTTGCTAATCCTTATAGCGCTGCTAGTCGAGGCTTTATAGATGAAGTTATCATGCCAAGAGAGACAAGACGAAAACTAATAAGAGGCTTCGCTTTGCTTGAAAGTAAAGATGTGCAACTACCTAAAAAGAAGCACGGTAATATTCCTCTGTAGCGCATGAGCATTATATTGGCTTTTATTGCTATTGTTATTTCCACAGTTGGTCTGTTTGTATTACTGGTAATTATCATTGGTTATTTACTTTCTTGTAGACCTTACGCTGGTCCATCTTCTGCGCATTTTAATGGAAAGAAATTTATAAATCCCTCTCGTCGTCCAGCTAATGGATTTAAGGAAGTGGGTAAGTATGGACGGGAACGCGTGCCTGATAAGTGGCGATATGTGGACGACCCAGATTCCCAGACTAGACAAATTCCGATAGCGAATTCTGAAGACCTCCAGTATACATTTATTAATCACAGTTCATTCCTGATTCAGTGGAATGGCATCAATATACTGACGGACCCTATTTGGTCTAAACGGTGTTCTCCTTTCCAATGGGCTGGCCCTAGACGTATGCGTCCTCCTGGCATTGCCTATGAAAATTTGCCACCTATCCATTTGGTTCTTATCTCTCATAATCACTATGATCATTTAGATAAGATAACCTTTAAAAGATTAGTTAAAGATTATCAGCCACAAATAGTAGCGCCACTTGGCTTAGCTCATTTATTGACCAAGTGGGGTGCTAAGCAGGTCACTGAATTAGATTGGTGGCAGACCAGTATTTTCAAGGGCATGACGATTACTGCTACACCATGTAACCATTTTTCCAGCCGAGGCTTATTTGATAGAGATAAGACTTTGTGGGCCGGATATAGTTTGACTGACAAAACGCGAAATATTTATTATACAGGTGATACAGGTTACTCTGATGTATTCACTCAGATAGGGGAGAAGCTTGGTCCTTTTGATTTGTCATTTATACCGATAGGGGCATACAAGCCAGAATGGTTTATGTCACCTATACACATCTCACCTAGTCAGGCCGTTCAGGTGCATCATGACGTTAAGTCTAAGAAAAGTGTAGCGATGCACTTTGGCACATTCCCCTTAGCTGATGACAATCCAGAAACCTCTACGACAGAGCTGAAGAGATGTCTTGAAAAAGAAGCGATAAGCAGTGAAGTATTTTCTATTCCTAATGAAGGATTCTCATATGTGTTATGAGACTATGAATAATTTGAAATAACAAAAACAGAATTCCCTATGGTAATCGAAGCATTACAAAAGTTGTTCGAAAGAGATTTAATAAAATTGAAACGAGAAATAGAATTATATGAGAATGATGATCTCTTATGGAAGATAGAAAATTCCATAAAAAATTCTGGAGGAAATCTTTGCCTTCATATCATCGGAAATCTAAAGACATTTATAGGGAATGGATTAGCTCAAACTGATTATGTCAGGCAGAGAGATTTCGAATTCTCAGGCAAGTATGTCGATAGAAATAAATTATACAAAGCGCTAGATGAAACAATCAAGGTAGTTACCGAAGGACTAAGTAAAGTCACTGAAGAAAAGCTAAACGATGACTTTCCTATCCTCATCTGGGAAGAAAAAAAAGGAATGGTCTTCACCCTTATCCATCTGCACTGTCATCTTAATTATCACTTAGGACAGGTTAATTACCATCGAAGATTGATGAACTAGAATTCTCTCAGACAAAATAATTTTACTTATTTAATTTGAGTACTTATTGTTTTTAATATTGGTATTCTTTTTATAATATTATTGTCATGATACTTGCAGAAAGCCTATACATACCATCTGGGCTCTCCTTAAGAGACCCACTCAAAACTGTGTTAGGGCGCAGTATTATTAAGCATAGTATCGAGTTGATAGAAGATATTGGCTTTGAATGTTTCACATTTAAAAAGTTGGCGAATTATATGGGGTCTAATGAGACCTCACTGTATAGATACTTTGAGAATAAACATCTTCTGCTGCTCTACCTTGTCGTATGGTACTGGAATTGGGTGTCTTATCTTATAGACTATAACTCAAAGAATATAGAGGACCCTACCCGTAAGATGGATATAATTATAGAAAACTTTGTAGATGCGACTATAGAGAATCCATCAGTAGAGTTTGTTAATGAGAACAAGTTACATCATATTATCATAGAGGAGGCTGCTAAAGCCTACCACACTAAAAAAGTAGATACGGAGAACAAAGAAGGATTCTTTAAGAGTTATAAACTTTTGATTCAGAAGGTAGCAGATGTCATTTTAGAAATAGATCCTAAATTTCCTTATCCCCATTCTTTTGCCAGCAATCTTTTTGAGATGGCTAATAACCAGATATTTTTTGCAGAGCACCTACCTAAGCTCACAGATATCAAAGTAAAGAATGAGAACTATAATGAGGTGAAGACCTTATTAGGTTTCTATATGCGAAGAATGCTAGGGGTAGACCATTGATGGTCAAGCGTCCTTTTCCTTCAAGAAGACATCTAGAATCTCTATCGCTGCTTCCGATATCACAGTTCCTGGTCCAAATACACCTAGCACACCAGCATCAAATAAGAACTGATAATCTTTCGGGGGTATCACCCCACCCACAATAGTCACGATATCTGGTCTTCCTATTTTTGCTAATTCTTCTATAACCTGTGGTACCAGACTCTTATGACCTGCAGCCAGTGAGGAGATGCCGAGAATATGCACATCATTCTCTGCAGCCTGTTGGACAGATTCAGCAGGTGTCTGAAACAAAGGACCCACATCCACATCAAAACCTATATCAGCAAAACTCGTGGCTATTATCTTGGCGCCTCTATCATGTCCATCCTGTCCTAGCTTTGCAATCATTATCCTTCGACGACGACCAAATTTTGATGCAAATTCATTTGATTTTTCTCTTGCCTTTTTAAATGATGGGTCGTTAGAAATCTCGTTCATATAAGCGCCTTGTATGACATTATGAGTGGCTTTATATCTGCCAAATGTTTGTTCCATAGAATCAGAAATCTCACCCAATGTCGCTCTTGCTCTAGCTGCTATCACGGCATGTTCCAATAAGTTACCTTCACCAGTAGCTGCGCATTGTGCCAGTGCTGCCAAAGCTGATTTGACTTTATCCTTGTCTCTTTCAGATTTCACTTTTTCTAGCGATGCCAATTGAGATTTCTTCACGGCAGTATTGTCCACAGTGAGTACATCTATTTCTTTATCAGAGTCTGATTTGAATATGTTGACACCAATAATTTTTTCTGTGCCTTTATCAATTCGGGCTTGCTTTTTGGCGGCGGCTTCTTCTATCTTCATTTTCGGATATCCTTGCTCTATCGCTTTGGACATGCCGCCCATCTCTTCTATGTCTTCTATTATTTTCCAGGCACTTTCTATTAAGGCTTGTGTGAGTGACTCCACATAATATGATCCTCCCCATGGGTCCACGACTTCTGTAGCACCTATATCATTCTGAATATATTTTTGAGTATCTCTTGCAATCTTAGCAGAAAAGTCGGTCGGTAAAGCCAAGGCTTCATCTAGTGAGTTAGTGTGTAATGATTGTGTACCTCCGAACACAGCAGCCATCGCTTCTATGGTAGTACGTGCTATATTATTAAATGGATCTTGGGCAGTGAGACTCCAACCCGAGGTTTGGCAATGCGTTCTCAGGGCCATTGACTTAGGATTAGTAGGGGAGAACATATTGACTATTCGAGCCCATAATACGCGTCCTGCTCTGAGCTTAGCGATCTCCATAAAGTGATTCATGCCGATGCCCCAGAAAAAAGATAATCGAGGAGCAAAATCATCGATGACCAACCCTGCTTGTATACCTGTCTTTATATATTCCAATCCGTCTGCTAAAGTAAATGCCAGTTCCAAATCTGCTGGCGCTCCTGCTTCGTGCATGTGATATCCAGAGATACTGATGGAGTTAAACTTAGGGATGTGCTTGGATGTATATTCAAATATATCACCGACAATACGCATGGATGCTTGTGGCGGGTATATGTAGGTGTTCCGTACCATGAATTCCTTGAGTATGTCATTCTGAATAGTACCACTAAGTAGCTCTTGGGCCACGCCTTGCTCTTGTGCTGCTACTATGTAGAACGCCATGATAGGAATGACAGCTCCATTCATAGTCATACTCACAGACATCTTATCCAAAGGAATCTGGTCGAATAACATTTTCATGTCTTCCACTGTGTCTATAGCTACGCCTGCCATCCCCACATCTCCAGTCACCCTTGGATGATCAGAATCATATCCTCTATGAGTGGCTAAATCAAATGCGACCGATAAGCCTTTCTGACCTTGCGCCAAATTTCGTCTGTAAAAGGCATTGCTTTCTTCTGCCGTAGAGAAGCCGGCATATTGTCTTATAGTCCAAGGTCTGCCAGAGTACATAGAGCTGTAAGGGCCTCTTAAGTAAGGAGGTATGCCAGCCACAAAACCCAAGTGAGTAGCAGACTCGATATCAGATGAGTTATATTGGGATTTGACCGGAATGTTCTCTGCGGTGTTATGAGTCACTGATTCTGCGGTATTAATTGTATCTCCACTAGAAGATGGCGCAGAGGATATTGTATGACTTAACAGCACATTTGTTAGATGCTCTATATAGTAACTGCCTTCAGCAGGGTCTTTTACGCGGTGCATAAAACTCTCACCTTTCAGCAGATTACTAATATTTCTAGATATTCTGGAATGGAATCCTAAGTTTTCTTTTTCTGATTTTATATCAGAGGAAGGAATGATCAGTTCATCTATGCCACTTACTACTGCTGACATTGCTTGTGACGTAAGTCGTATTTTATTGAAGTTAGAATCTTCTGAGTGTGATGCATTGTCTAGCTCAGATATTATCCATACAGGTGTTTCGGCCTTATAACCATGCTTGCCCAAACAGGCTGACCAAATAATTTTAGTAGCTCTTACCAAAGCTATATTTCCAAAATAGTATTCGCCTATACCTAGCTTCAGTGAGATGTGCCTTAGTTGAGATTCATCTAATTGACCAATGATGGAATCCAATTGTCTCTCTACATTCTGGATGAATTCGACAGGATCTTTTGCTGCACCCAATGATATTGTAACATGGAATGCTTGCAGATGGTCTGTAACTGAATTAACAACAGATGACAATTCTGACAAAGGATTCGATTGGGGTATAATTATACTTCCCTTGCATTTACGAACATCTTGTTTTTTTTGATTTATAAGTGTCGCAAGCTGCTTGGCGTCTTCTGCAATATCTCTTTTACCTGAAAGGATATGTGTTCTTATAAATTCATGTTGTACTTGGTTAGTAATTTCATCCAATGTACTTTCAGACAAATGACTTATGTCCCCTAAATAGAATGCTGATGCACCATTGTGTAGCGCATTTATAATTTCTTTATTGGCAAGAAAAGAAGGTGCTGTATTGATAGGTTGGCAGTAAATCCAATCATTATCTTTCTTGTGTGCATCTAGTTGCGTCTTTCTTCTGGTATCTTCTTTTGTATAGAAAGGAGTCCCAGTTATATCACCCCACGTCCAATTGAGACTATTGATATCCTTGCCTTTAAGGTCTTTGGTTACTTTATCTAACCATTCAGATTTTGTGACCTTGTTAAATGCAGTATACTTCATTGCCATATTACGAAGATATAGAATTGAAAAGTTTAGTGGGTGGCTAGTCCTTGAATTCAGGTTTGGTTTTTGTCATCGTTGCCCTCATGGCTTCTGCCAAATCATCTGAGAAGAGATGCTTGCTGTTATAGTTGGCTATGGATTGTAGGCCATCATTGACAGAGGTTGCTCTAGCTTGAAGCATAGATTTTTTTATTCCTCTGATGATAGAAGGAGGCTTAGCAGCAATAGTAGCCGCTAATGCTCTGACCTCGGACATCATTTCATCGTACTGTTCATAGGACTTAGCGATTAGCCCCATACTTTCTGCTTCAGTTCCATTCACTCGGCGGCCTGTATAAGCCATCTCTGCGACCTTGCTATAATTCATAAATTTTGGCATTCGTTGGAGCGCTCCCAAATCACACACTATCCCTAAGTCTACCTCTTTGATACTGAAATAGCTATCTGTAGTACCATATCGCATATCGCAGGCAGCCACTATATTGATGCCTCCGCCTATACAGGCCTTTTGTACAGCTGCAATGACAGGAACTGCACAGTTCTCTATAGCTGTAATGCCTCCCTGTAGACCTCTGATTAATTTTCTTAGCTTGGCGACGTGCTTATCGGGGTCGCTATCAGAGACCAGGGGTGGAATCTCCGCAAAGGCACTCAAGTCCATTCCCGCACAGAAATTTTTGCCTGCACCCCTAAGTATCACAACTCTATAGTCTCTACTCTCAGAAATATCATTAAACAGTTTACCCAGATTTTGCCACATATCTAAGGTGAAGGCATTGGATTTCTCAGGTCTGTTAATGGTGACGGTGGCAATCTTGCTGTCAACTTCTAGGTCAAAATGTGGATATGTAGGCATAGGCTTCAAATAAAATATGGTTTCTTTTAAGTGAAATTAGGCAAATCATGTAGAATGATTTTCAACTCTGAGCCATACAACTACTTATATCTAGGAATGAAGGACTTAAGTGCTTGATATCACCTTAGTTTTTATGCTACTTTTGCAGTTGTTCTAGAATTTTGAACTCTTTAGTCCATTTTAGACTTTTATACAGCATGATAACGGCGCTTCAGCTTCTCTTAAGTCTCTCCATTCTCGTGGTCCTGCACGAGTTAGGTCATTTCACTGCTGCCAAGTGGTTTAAGACTAGAGTGGAGAAATTTTATCTCTTTTTCAATCCAGGATTTGAATTATTTAAAAAGCAAATAGGAGAGACCGAATATGGAATCGGCTGGTTGCCACTCGGGGGATATGTAAAAATCTCCGGAATGATAGATGAGAGCTTTGATACTGAGCAGATGAAACAAGAGCCTAAACCTTGGGAATTCAGAAGCAAACCCGCTTGGCAGAGACTCATAATCATGGTCGGAGGTGTATTTGTCAATTTTGTATTAGGTATCGTATTGTTCTCCATGATTCTCTTTGTATGGGGCGAAAGCTATATCGTCCCATCTAGCCTTAAGAATGGGGTAGCGGTGACCGAATTAGGTGGCAAGCTGGGTTTACGTGATGGGGATGATATTATTTCTGTTGGACAGAGGGATTTTGACAAATTCAGTGGTGGCATCATCATTCGTGAATTGGTTATCAATCAAGGAAGGACTATAAAGGTCAGTAGAAACGGCAGTGAGCAGCTCATTCAGGTGCCAGAAGAAGTCATTCCAGAATTGACAAAACATAAGAACTCAAAAGATAATCTTATCGTGCCACGCTATCCATATGAGATAGGGACTATAGATGAAGGAAGCCCAGGCGAAAAAGGGGGACTACAGATTGGCGATCATATCATCGCGGTCAATGGGGAACCTACGCCTTTCGCCCATAATGTTGTTAGAGGATTGGATGCAGTAGAGGCTGAAGAAATAGGATTGACTGTCATGAGGAATGGCAATACGCATGATTATTCTATAGTTAGAAGTGAAGGTAAGATTGGTATCAGAACCTATGGTTTAGAAAAGTATGTGGATACCGCCTACAACAAATATTCTTTTAGCGAGTGTATTCCAGCAGGATGGAATAAATCCTGGCGATTCCTTGGTGACCAAATCAAAGCATTTGGTCATATGTTTAGAGGAAACATAAAGGCCTCAGATGGGTTAGGAAGTTTTATCACGATAGGTAAAATGTTTGGTGACACCTGGGATTGGCAGAGATTTTGGACAATGACGGCCACGCTTTCCCTCTTATTAGCATTCATTAATCTGCTTCCGATTCCTGCCTTGGATGGGGGCTATGTCATGTTTTTAATCTACGAGACTATCTCTGGACGAAAGGTGCCAGATAAGGTGATGGAAGTGGCTACTTTCGCTGGCTTCGTATTACTAATGATGATCATGGTGTTCGCATTGGGTAATGATATTATCAAAAACTTTTTCTAGCTCGCAAGCGTGAATAATTATTTCCAACTTTTTGATTTGCCGATGGCGTTTGACGTTGATAAGAAAGCGTTGACGTCTAAGTATTACGCATTAAGTAGAGATTGGCATCCTGATAAGTACACACTGGATACAGCTGAGAAGCAGCAGGAGGCTCTGACCAAGACCTCGCTAATTAATCAAGGATATAAGATTCTAAATGATGACCAACAAAGAATCAGGCATATATTAGACTACTTAGGGGCCGCACCCGTAGAAGGAAAAGACAAAATGTCCCAGGAATTTCTGATGGAAATGATGGACCTAAATGAAGCCATCATGGATTTCAAAATGGATCCTTCAGCAGAGACAAAAATCAGTATAGATTCTCAG